>JAOTSD010000127.1 GCA_030247555.1 Siculibacillus sp.
TCGCCGAAGGGGGTCGGGGCGACGGAGCGCGGGGTGCGGTCGAAGAGGCGGTGGCCGAGCCGGTCCTCGAGCTTCTTCAGCCGCACCGACACCGCCGACTGGGTGGCGCCCAGCCGTTCCCCGGCCCCGGTGAAACTCTCGGTCTCCGCCAGGGCGACGAAGGTGCGCAGGAGGTCGATGTCGAGATCGGCCACGGGAGGTCCTCTCCTTCCGGATTTCGATGCGACAAGATTTCATTTCAGAATGATTGATATGGTATCAATTCGTTTCCAACATGCAAGCGGTGATGGGAGGATCCGCTCACCAGACCGCGCGGCGGTCACCTCAGGAGATCCGATCATGCCCAGTCTGACCGTCGACTTTTCTACCCCGCGCCCGGGTGCCGCCACGCTCACCGCCGAGGTGGCGAGTCTCGTCCTCGATCTCACCGAGCGCCATCTCGGCAAGAAGCGGGCGCTGACCGCGGTCAGCGTCGCCGAGCGGCCGGCGGCGACCTGGTTCGTCGGCGGGGCGAGCCTCGCCGAGCTCGGCCAGGCGAGCCACCGCACGGTGATCCGGGTGACGGAGGGCACCAACACCAAGGCGGAGAAGGCGCGCTTCGTCGCCGCGGTGCACGAGGGGATGGGCCGGCTGCTCGGGCCGATGCGGCCGGAGAGCTACGTCGTGGTCGAGGAGGTGCGGGCCGACGCCTGGGGCTGGGGCGGCGAGACGCAGGAGCATCGGGCGGTGGCCGAAAAGCTCGCCGGCGAGGCCGAAGCCGCCTTGGTCTTCGACGCCTATCGCCGCTTCGGCGTGCGCTGAGCCGGACGGCTCGCCGGGAGGCGCGCGACGCGTGCGCATCCCGGCGGAGCGGAAACACTTCCTTTACCCCCCGCTGTCATGGTTTCGACCGCGGGGATCGAAGGTTCTGCGTGCCCCCGCCTCACTCTCCCTCCCGGCTTCGGGAGGTGTCCGGAGGTCGCATGGACCCCGCCTCGCTCGCCCTGTCGTTGGTCACGGCGAGTGCCGCTTCGACGGCCGATCTCGTCGCCATCCGCCTGATGCGCCGCAACGCCGATGCGGCGGCGAACGTCGTCGAGCTCATCGACGCGGCGAACGAGAACATGGACCGTATCCGTGCCGCCGTCGCCCCCGGCATCGGCGGCGCCCTCGACGTCACCGCCTGATCCCGACATCGCGATGAAGGCCGAGGGGCATCGGGCGTGACCGTCCGGCGCTCCCGACGGCCTCAGCGCTCCTTCAGAGCCGCGCCGATCAGGGCGGTGGCGTCGGCGCCGTCCCATTCGGCGGGACCGGCCAGCGCGCCGAGTTCGCAGCCCTGCCGATCGATCAGGATGGTGGTCGGCAGGCCGGTGACGAGGCCGAGCTTCTGCAACCCCTTCATCGAGGCGAGCGTCGGGTCGGCGTACCAGGCGAGGTCCTTCACCGCGATGTCGGCGAGGAACTTCTTCGGCCGCTCCGGGTCGCGGGTGTCGAGATTGAGCGCCACCACCTCGAAATCGGGCGACCCGAGCTTCTTCTGCAAGCGGTCGAGCGCCGGCATCTCCTTGCGGCAGGGCACGCACCAGGTGGCCCACAGATTGAGGAGCACGACGCGGCCCTTCCAAGCCCCGAGCGTGGTCGTGGCCGGTCCGGCGCGGTCGAAGACGAGGGCGGAGAGATCGCGGCGGGTCTCGGCGGGTGTGAAGGCGGCGACGTCGCCGGTGGCCAGAGGCTTCAACGCGCGCGCCGCGGCGAGGGTGGCGCCGCATTTTCCCGTGTCGTCCGCGTTGCCTCCGAACCCTCCGATCCCGTATACCGCGCCGAGACCGAGGGCGACGGCGAGGACCGCGACGAGCGCGAGCCTCATCGGGCGCGGCGAATTCGGGGCGGTCGGTTCGGGGCGCGCTTCGGGCTGCGGATCGCTCAAGGTGGGTCACTCCGGTCGGTCGGGGCAATTTCGTCGAGGAAGGTCGTCATGTCCAATCGCATGTGGGGTGGCCGCTTCGCCACCGGCCCGGCCGCCATCATGGAGGAGATCAACGCCTCCATCGGCTTCGATCAGAAGCTCTGGAAGCAGGACATCGCCGGTTCCCGGGCCCATTCCGCCATGCTCGCGGCCCGGGGCATCATCTCGGCCGAGGATCTCGAGAAGATCCGCGCCGGTCTCGACGAGATCGCCGGCGAGATCGAGGCGGGGACGTTCACGTTCTCGCGAAGCCTCGAGGACATCCACATGAACATCGAGGCGCGGCTGGCCGAGAAGATCGGTCCGGCCGCCGGTCGCCTGCACACGGCGCGCTCGCGCAACGATCAGGTGGCCCTCGACGTCAAGCTCTGGGTGCGCGACACGCTCGATCATCTCGACGGCCAGTTCGCCGAGTTGATGATGGTGATGGCGGAGAAGGCACTCGCGCACGCGGCCGTCGTCATGCCGGGCTTCACCCATCTGCAATCGGCCCAGCCGGTGACGTTCGGCCATCATCTCCTCGCCCATGTCGAGATGTGGGCGCGCGACCGCGCCCGCTTCCGCGACGCCCGCGCCCGGCTCAACGAGTGTCCGCTCGGGGCGGCGGCGCTCGCCGGCACCTCCTTCCCGATCGACCGGGCGATGACCGCGGCGAGCCTCGGCTTCGACCGGCCGACGGCCAATTCGATGGATTCGGTCGCCGATCGCGACTATGCGCTGGAAGCGCTCTCCGCCGCCTCGATCGCAGCGGTGCACCTGTCGCGGCTGGCCGAGGAGATCGTCATCTGGACTTCGGCGCAGTTCCGCTTCGTCAAGCTGTCGGACGCCTTCACCACCGGCTCGTCGATCATGCCGCAGAAGCGCAATCCGGACGCGGCCGAGCTGGTGCGCGCCAAGACCGGCCGCATCATGGGCTCGCTCGCCGCGCTGACCATGGTGATGAAGGGATTGCCGCTGACCTATCAGAAGGACATGCAGGAGGACAAGGAGCAGATCTTCGACGGGTTGGAGAGCCTGTCGCTGGCGCTCGCCGCGACCACCGGTATGGTGCGCGACCTCGAACCCGAGGTCGGCACTCTGAAGCGCGCCGCCGGCTCCGGCTTCTCCACCGCCACCGATCTCGCCGACTGGCTGGTGCGCCGGCTCGGCATTCCCTTCCGTGAGGCCCATCACGTCACCGGGCGGATCGTGGGGATCGCGGCGGCGAAGAACACCACTCTCGACAAGGTGAGCCTCGCCGAGATGCGCGACGTGCACGCCGGCATCACCGAGGAGGTCTTCTCCGTCCTCTCGGTGTCGAAGTCGGTGGCGAGCCGCGTCTCCTACGGCGGGACGGCGCCGAAGAACGTCCGCGCCCAGGCCAAACGCTGGATCTCCCGGCTGGCGAGGGAAAAGTCGCCGGCGTGAGCCGAACCGACATCGCGGCGCGGCGAATCCGGTTATGATCGCGGCGTCGGACAAGGCATAGGGTGTGCGCGTGACCTCTCCTTCCTCCCTCCTCCTTCGCCTCGCGGTGATCGGCCTCGTCGGTCTCGGCGCCTCCTCGCTCGCCGCCTGCGGGCGCAAGGGCGATCCGGAAGTGCCGACGAAGGCCGCCGTGACGGCGGATCGCCCGGTCGGCATCCCGGTCGGGCCGACGGCACCACGGACCGAGCGCCCCGAGCCGCAGCGCAGGTCCTTCCCGCTCGATCCGCTCCTGTGAGGCGCGACCTCGCGGGCTCGTGTGCGGTGGGGCGGTTGCCCCCTGCCGGGCCGCGTGGGACACTCCCCGACGAGGGGGCCGCGAGGCCGGTGCGAGCGCGCCGGCGGATGGAGTGAGCGTCGCCGATGAACGCCGCGGGTCAACCGTCGTCCGCTCGCTCCGACGACCTCGATCGCCGCATCGCCCGGGCGGTCGGTCTGGCGCGGCTCGCCGCCCTCTGGGAGGTGGTCTGGCGGCGCATGGTGCCGATCCTGTGGGTCGGCGGGTTGCACGTCGCCTTTTCCTGGCTCGGCCTCTATGCGGCACTGCCGCCGTTCGGACGGTGGGTGACGGCGGGGCTGCTGTTCGTCGCCCTCGTCGTCGTCGTGGTACGGGCCTTCGGGAACCGCGGCGAAGTCGCCGCGGCCCTCGATCGCGGTCGCGCGGTTCGGCGGGTCGAGGCGGCTTCCCGGCTCTCCGGCCACGAACTCGTCGGACTGACCGACCGACTCGCCGGGGACGGACCGGAAGCGACGCGCCGGTTGTGGGCGGTGCATCGCGCCCGGCTCGAAGCGCGGGTCGGGCGGCTCGCCGTCGGTCGGCCCCACCCCGATCTCGGGCGGCGGGACGTCTTCGCGTTGCGGCCGCTCCTCGGCTTCGCCCTCTTCATCGGCTGGTTCGCCGCCGGCGACGATCATCTCGCCCGTCTCGTCTCGCCCTTCACCACGCCCGTCGCGCCCGTCGCCGAGGACCGGCTCGACGCCTGGATCGACCCGCCCGCCCACACCGGCCGCCCGCCGCTGGTGTTGATCGCCGAGGGCCGGTCGCCGGTCGCCGGGGCGGCGGGAGAGGCGGTGCCGCCGGTACCGCAGGGCAGCAGGCTGGTGGTGCGGGCGGCGAGCGGCCGTGCGGATCGGCCGGCGGCGGCGATCGTGCTCAGGGTCACTCCGAAGGGCGGGGCGCCGACGGAGATCGCCGCGCCTCCGGGTGGGGAGGGCGAAACCGCCGGGCATGGTGCGCGGGCGCCTGCCGAACGGGTGGCCGTGCTCGACGTCGACGCCGAGGTGCGGCTGACGCGGGAGGGGACACGGCTGGCCGACTGGCGGATCACCGTCGTGCCCGACGCGGCGCCGACCATCCGGCTCGTCGGCCGGCCGGAGATCCAGGCGAGCGGCGCCATGAAGCTCACCCACGAGACCGGCGACGATTGGGGCGTCACCGGCGCCGAGGCACGTTTCCAACCGGTCGGCGGGTCCGGAGGACGGCCGCTCTACGAACCGCCGTCCTTCCCGCTCGCCCTGCCGCTGGGGCGCGCCCACACCGGGACGGCGCGGACGATGCGCGACGTCACCGCCCATCCCTTCGCCGGCTCGCGGCAGCGCATGACGCTCATCGCCCGCGACGAGATCGGTCAGGAGGGTTTCAGCGAGACCGTCGAACTGGTCCTGCCCCAGCGGCGCTTCCGCAAGCCGCTCGCCCGCGCCCTCGTCGAGATGCGTCGTCGGCTGGCGCTCGACGCCGGCGAAGTGGCGGTGGTGATCACCGCGCTCGACGCGCTCACGCTGGCGCCGGAACGTTTCGAAGAGAAGCCGGGTGTCCATCTCGGCCTGCGGTTCCTGCGCGTCCGCGCGGCGGCGGCGCGCGACGACGACGCGCTGCGCGAAGTGGCCGATCTCCTGTGGACGGCGGCCACGTCGATCGAGGACGGCGATCTCGCCGATCACGAGAAGACGTTGCGGCAGGCCCAGGAGGCGCTGCGCAAGGCTCTGGAGGAAGGCGCCTCACCGGAGGAGATCGCCCGGCTGACCCGGGAGTTGCGCGAGGCGATGGAGAAGTATCTCGCGGCCAAGGCCGAGCAGGGCCGACGCGAGACGCGGCGCGATCCGGGCTCCGGGCCGCAGCGGACGATCACCGAGCGCGACATCCGCCGGATGCTCGACCGGATCGAGAATCTGGCGCGGACCGGTTCGCACGAGGCGGCGGAAAAGCTGCTCGAGGAATTGCGCGAGCTGATGGAGAACCTGCAGACGGGCTCGGCCGGCGAAGGCGGCGAAGAGCAGTCGGGCGGCGAGGCGCTGGAGAAACTCGGCGACATGATCCATCGCCAGCAGAAGCTGATGGAGGACACCCACCGGTCCCGACGCGAGGGCGAGGCCGGCGAAGACGAGGGCGCCGGCGAAATGGAGGCGCTCGGCCGCGCCCAGAACGAATTGCGCGACGCCCTGCGCCGCTTCTCCGAGGAGATGCGCGGGCGCGGCGAGGGGCGCGGCGGCGAGGCCGGCCGGCGCGGCGAACGCGACGGAGACGGCTCGGACGACCTCGGGGAGGCGGCCGACGCCATGGGGCGGGCCGGCGAGGCCCTGGGACGCGGAGAGGGCGAGGCGGCGCTCGACGCCCAGACGCAGGCGCTCGAGGGGCTCAGGCGCGGGGCGCGCAAGCTCGGCGACCGGATGAGCGGCCGCGGCGAGGACGGCCGCGACGGCGACGAAGACCCGTTCGGCCGGCCGCGGCGCCAGGAAGGAATGAACAATTCCGACCGGGTCAAGGTGCCCGACGAGATCGACGTGGAACGGGCCCGCCGCATCCTCGACGACATCCGCAAGCGCCTCGGCGAACCGGCGCGGCCGAAGTTCGAACGCGACTATCTCGATCGGCTGCTGCGGATCGACCGTTGAGGCGGGTCATGGAGCGACCAGCGAAAACTCGCTGGCGGGCTCACCGACTGCGAAATCTACGACGAGAGAAATGTCTGAATAACTTTAGCTAAGTTTGATTCTCGTGGTTGTTCTGCGGGAGTCTCACAAATTGCCAGGGTCAAATTCGAACCAAATCTCGATAATCTGACGTATTTCTGCGCCTTTTGGGTCAACAAGCTCAAAGCTATCATAATAGAAGAATAGCATTTGAGCGCCAAAGGACCCCAAGATGGTTGCCTGCTCACTAATACTATTGCCTCGAATTTTCTGTGCTTCGGAGATTGACGCAAGGAGCTGCGACATTGCCGCGGTACGCGTCTTTCTGTTCCAATTTTTGAAAGGCCCGAACTGATGAACAAGCCCATCATGTGAGCAAGTTAAGCCCGACTTCGCAAAGTGCACATGAGGAGGAGGGAGTTGCGACAAACTCCCTATGCCATCCTTCACCTTTGTCAATGTGCTGTCGGCTTGTCTTTCGGCCCAGCGACGTTTGACGTTGTCAAACATTAGATCCACCTCGCGTTAGATATACAATATTTTCTTGATGCGAATATCAAAGTATAACAATATACCATGAGTCTATTTCAATAGAGTGCTAGAATATGTTTGAATATGAATTCCAGTTCGGTAAACGCGGAATT
>JAOTSD010000004.1 GCA_030247555.1 Siculibacillus sp.
CCTCCGCCTTCGTCCATCTGGCGGTGATGGTGCCGCTCGGCTTCGGGGTGGCGCTGGTCGCCGCCCACGTCGGCACACCCTGGCTGCGCGAGGGAACCTCGGCGGCGCTGACGGTGGTGTCGGTCGCCACCATCCTGTGGGTGTACCTGATCTCCGAGACGCCGTCGGCGGCGCACTATCACTATTTCGCCGCCCTGCCGATCCTCTACGGCAACGTGGTGCAGCGGCCGCACTTCCCCTATGCGGCGGGGGCATCGGGCATCGCGGTGGTGATGCACTGGTCGGCCATGGCGACCGGCGGCCTGCCGGTCGAGGTGGCGATCGCGGCAGGCATCGAGTTCCTGACGGTGGCGGCGGTGACCCTGGTCGCGGTGTTCCTCATCGAGAGCGAACTGCGCCGGGCCTATCTCCGCAGTCTGCGCGGTGAGATCAACACCGACCGGCTCAGCCATTCCAACGATGAACTGCGCCAACTCTCGCATCTCGACACGCTGACCGGCATCGCCAATCGGCGTTGGCTCGAGGCGCATCTCGACGAGATGGCGGACCGTTCGGCCCGCGCCGCCGTGCCTCTGGCGGTGTTGATGGTCGACGTCGACCACTTCAAGGGGTTCAACGACCACTACGGCCATCCGGAAGGCGATCGCTGCCTGAAGATGGTGGCGGCGGTGGCGCGCGATCAGGTTCGGCGCAAGGACGACCTCATCGGTCGCTTCGGCGGCGAGGAGTTCCTCGTCATCTTGCCGGGCACCGATCTCCTCGACGCCACCAAGGTGGCCGAGCGCATCCGCCACGCCATCGAGTCGATGCGGTTGCCGCACGCCCGTTCCGACGTCGCCGACACGGTCACGGTGTCGATCGGGGTCGCCGCCGGACGGGTCTCGGACGGGATCTCGACCGAGGAACTGGTGCGGGCCGCCGACAACGCGCTCTACGAGGCGAAGCGTCTCGGGCGCAATCGCATCCATGCTTCGGCGCCGGGCTTCACCGCGCTGGAGACGTCGGCGGCGCCGCGTCCCCGCCGGATCTCGATCGCGGCGCGCGAAGCGGCCGAGTGAGCCACCGGGCCCGTCTCAGGGCCACTTCACCACCGGCGGCATCGAGGAGAGGATCGAGGCGACGTTGCCGCCGGTCTTCAGGCCGAAGATGGTGCCGCGATCGTGGAGCAGGTTGAACTCGACGTAGCGGCCGCGACGGACGAGTTGTTCCTCGCGGTCGGCCTCGGTCCACGCCGCGCGGCCGTTACGGCGGACGAGATCGGGATAGACGGCGAGGAAGGCCTCGCCGACGTCGCGGGTGAAGGCGAAGTCGGCGGCGGCGTCGCCGCTGTCGAGCCGGTCGTAGAAGATGCCGCCGACGCCGCGCGGCTCACCGCGATGCTTCAGGAAGAAGTACTCGTCGCACCACGCCGCGTAGCGCGCATGGTCGGCGACCGCGTGGGCGTCGCAGGCCACCTTCATCGCCGCGTGGAAGGCGACGGTGTCGGGATCGTCCTGCGTGCGCCGGCGGTCGAGCACCGGCGTCAAGTCGGCGCCGCCGCCGAACCAGCGCCGGGTCGTCACCACGTGGCGGGTGTTCATGTGGACGGCGGGGACGTTCGGGTTCCAAGGATGGGCGATGAGCGAGATGCCGGCGGCCCAGAAGTGCGGATCCTCCTCGGCGCCGGGGATCTCCCCGCGGAACTCCGACGCGAACTCGCCGTGGACGGTGGAGACGTGGACGCCGACCTTCTCGAACACCCGGCCGTGCATCATCCCCATCACGCCGCCGCCGCCGGGGGCGCCGGTCACATCGGTGCGCTCCCAGGGGGTGCGGACGAAACGGCCGGGGGCGGCGTCGACGCCGGGCGTGGCGATCTCGTCCTCGAGCGTCTCGAAGGCGGCCGTGATGCGGTCGCGCAGCGCGACGAACCAGATGGCGGTGTCGCGCTTCAGGGCGTCGAGTTCGGTCGGGGTCACGGGGCGTCTCCGGGGATCGTCGGGTCGAGCGGCGGGAAGCCGCGGATCTGGCGCAGCGCCTCGCCGAGCACCATGGTGGCGGCGACCGCGACGTTGAGCGAGCGCAGGCCGGGACGCATCGGCACGACGAGACGGGCGTCGGCGCTGCGATGGACCTCCTCGGGGACACCGGCCGACTCGCGACCGACCATCACCGCGTCGCCGTCGCGGAAGGTGAAGTCGAGGTAGGGCGTGGTGGCGCGGGTGGTCAAGAGCACCAGACGTCGGCCCGCCGCCCGGCGGGCGTCCTCGAAGGTGGTCCACGAAGCGTGGCGGGTCAGGACGGCGGCGTCGAGATAGTCCATGCCGGCGCGGCGAAGATTGCGATCGGTGACGGCGAAGCCGGCCGGCTCGATCAGGTCGACGGCGAGGCCGAGGCAGGCCGCGGTGCGCAGCAGCGTACCGGCGTTCTGCGGGATGTCCGGCTGGAAGAGCACGAGGCGGAGGTCGGTCATGGACGCGTCACGGGGAGAGAATCACCCTGCGTGAAGATGGGGCGGCGGGAGGTCCCGGCGAGTCCCTTCGACGGCGAACCGGTCCGGCAGCGCCATTCGGCCGCAGGTTCGAGCGGCAAGTATGCCACATCTCGAATATATTGCATGGAACACTTCCAAGGTCGCGGGTCAGGGTGACATCCCGTCGCTGGACATTGGGGCGACCAGATGTCAAAACGGCGGCCGATCGGACACTGGGGGCTTTCCGGCTTCCGGAGGCCTTTATTCACTCCGCGCATCTCCTTCCGGCGTGCGTGACGAAACCTGCGGCTCTTCGGGGCGGGCGGTCGCGGCGCGAAGGGGGGAGACTCAAGATCCGACGACATGCGAGAGGATCCGACCTTGGCTACCATGGACACCGCAGAACCGTCGCGCCGCGACTTTCTCTACATCGCCACGGGCGCCGTCGCCGCCGTGGGCGCCGCTTCGGCGGTGTGGCCGTTCATCGACCAGATGAACCCCGACGCCTCGGCGCTGGCGATGGCCTCGACCGAGGTCGACGTCTCGGCCGTCGCTCCGGGCCAGATCATCACCGTCAAATGGCGCGGCAAGCCGGTGTTCATCCGCAACCGGACGCCGGACGAGATGAAGAAGCTCGACGCGATGGACGTGAAGAGCCTCAAGGATCCCCAGAGCGACGCCGATCGCGTCAAGAAGGGTCACGAGAACCTGCTCGTCGTCGTCGGCGTGTGCACCCATCTGGGTTGCGTGCCGCTCGGCCATGCCGGCGATCACGACGGCTGGTTCTGCCCCTGCCACGGTTCGCACTACGACGCTTCGGGCCGCATCCACGCCGGTCCCGCGCCCCTCAACCTGCCCGTCCCGCCCTACGAGTTCATCTCGGACAAGGTCGTGAAGATCGGCTGACGCCAGCGCCTCAGGAGAAGAAGCACATGAGCGGTCATTCGACCTACACGCCGTCGAACGGTTTCACCCGTTGGCTCGACGCGCGTCTGCCGATCATCCGGCTGAGCTACGACAGTTTCGTCGCCTATCCGACGCCGCGGAACCTCAACTACTGGTGGACCTTCGGCGGCATCCTTTCGATGATGCTGGCGGTGCAGCTGATCACCGGCATCGTCCTGGTGATGCACTACACTCCGAACACCCTGATGGCCTTCGCCTCGGTCGAGCACATCATGCGCGACGTGAACTGGGGCTGGCTGATCCGCTACATGCACGCCAACGGCGCGTCGATGTTCTTCGTCGCCGTCTACATCCACATCCTGCGCGGCATGTACTACGGCTCCTACAAGGCCCCGCGCGAGATCCTGTGGATCCTCGGCGTGGTGATCTACCTCCTGATGATGGCCACCGCCTTCATGGGCTACGTGCTGCCCTGGGGCCAGATGTCCTTCTGGGGCGCCACCGTCATCACCAACCTGTTCTCGGCCATTCCGCTGATCGGCGATCCGATCGTCATCTGGCTGTGGGGCGGGTTCTCGGTCGACAACCCGACGCTGAACCGCTTCTTCTCGCTGCACTACCTGCTGCCGTTCGTCATCGCCGCGGTGGTCGTCCTGCACGTCTGGGCGCTGCACGTCGTCGGTCAGAACAACCCGACGGGCGTCGAGGTGAAGTCCGAGCAGGACACCGTGGCCTTCACCCCCTACGCGACCCTGAAGGACGCGTTCGGCATGTCGGCCTTCCTGGTGCTGTTCTGCTGGTTCCTGTTCTACACCCCGAACTACATGGGCCACCCGGACAACTACATTCCGGCGAACCCGATGGTGACCCCGGCGCACATCGTCCCGGAATGGTACTTCCTGCCGTTCTACGCGATCCTGCGCTCGATCCCCGACAAGCTCGGCGGCGTCATCGCCATGTTCGGCGCCATCGCGGTGCTGTTCGTGCTGCCCTGGCTCGACACCTCGAAGGTGAAGTCGTCCACCTATCGCCCGCTCTACAAGCAGTTCTTCTGGATCTTGGTGGTCGTCGGCCTCGGCCTCGGCTATCTCGGATCGCAGCCGGCCGAAGGTGGCTACGTCATCGCCTCCCGCATCCTGACCGCTTGGTACTTCTTCCACTTCCTGGTGATCCTGCCGGTCGTCGGCCTCATCGAGAAGCCGAAGCCGGTGCCGGAGTCGATCACGGCGGCGGTTCTCGCCAAGAACGCGGCCCACTGAACCGAAGAGATCGGGAGACACGAAAAATGACCATGATCCTTTCCGGTTCCAAGCTCGGCCGCGTCCTCGGCGCCGCCGTCCTGGCCGTGGGGCTCGGCTTCGCCGCCGCCCCGGCCTCCGCCTCCGACGCCGGCCATGGCCCCAAGGTCGAGATGCAGTCCTGGTCCTTCGCCGGCCCCTTCGGCCGCTTCGACAAGGGCCAGCTGCAGCGCGGCTACAAAGTCTACAAGGAAGTCTGCGCCGCCTGCCACTCGATGCAGCTCGTCGCCTACCGCAACCTCACGGACGAGGGCGGCCCGAGCTTCACCGTCGACCAGGTCAAGGCGCTCGCCGCCGAGATCAAGGTCAAGGACGGCCCGAACGACGCCGGCGAGATGTTCGAGCGCAACGGTCGTCCCTCCGACCGCTTCCCCTCGCCCTTCGCCAACGACGAAGCGGCGCGGGCGGCCTTCGGCGGCGCCCTGCCGCCCGATCTGTCGCTGATCGGCAAGAACCGCGCCGCCCATCGCGGTGGCGTCTCCTTCCTCGGCGACCCCTTCACCCTCTATGCCGAAGCCGGCCCGGACTACGTCTACAATCTGATGACCGGCTACGTCGACGCCCCCGCCGGCACCACCTGCGACGGCGCCCTGCAGTACAACCAGTCCTTCATCGGCGGCACCTGCATCGCCATGCCCAACCCGCTCGCGGAAGGCATGGTGACCTACGACGACGGCACCAAGACCACCGTCGAACAGTACGCCCGCGACGTCGCCGCCTTCCTGATGTGGACCGCCGAGCCCAAGCTCGAGGCGCGCAAGTCGACCGGCCTCAAGGTGATCCTGTTCCTGATCGTCCTCACCGGCCTGCTCTATCTGTCGAAGCGCAAGCTCTGGGCGAACGTCGCCCACTGAGCGAGGTTCGCGACCACCGCGATCGGAGGAGGGCTCCCGGGCGACCGGGGGCCCTCCTCGCTTTTCGGGGGGAGCGTGGGGACGACACGGATTGCATCGGCCGGCGAAATGCCGACACTGCGGCGGACGGCACCAAGGGGGACACGATGACGGCATCGGTGATCGGGGTGATCGGCGGATCGGGGCTCTACGATCTGCCGGGGGTGATGAATGCGCGCTGGGTGACGGTCGACAGCCCGTGGGGGACGCCGTCCGACCAGTTGCTGATCGGCGAGATCGGCGGCAAGAAGCTGGTCTTCCTGCCGCGCCACGGCCGCGGCCACCGCATCCCGCCCTCCGACATCGACTACCGCGCCAACATCGACGCGATGAAGCGCGCCGGCGTCACCGACATCGTCTCGGTGTCGGCGGTGGGCAGCTACCGCGAGGAGCTGGCGCCGGGCACCTTCGTCCTGATCGACCAGTTCGTCGATCGCACCCAGCGGCGCGTCTCGACCTTCTTCGGCCCGGGCTGCGTCGGTCACGTCGCCTTCGGCCACCCGACCAGCCCCGGCATCACGGACCGGCTGGAGGCGGCGGCCCGCGCCGAGGACATTCCGTGCCGGCGCGGCGGCACCTACGTCTGCATGGAGGGGCCGCAGTTCTCCACCGAGGCGGAGAGCCGTTGGTATCGGTCGGCCGGCTTCGACGTCATCGGCATGACCAACATGCCGGAGGCCAAGCTCGCCCGCGAGGCCGAGATCCCCTACGCCACCGTGGCCATGGTCACCGACTACGACTGCTGGCACCCGGATCACGACCACGTCGACGTGGTCTCGGTGATCAAGGTGGCGCACGCCAACGCCGACAAGGCGCGCCGCCTCGTCGCCCGTTTCGCCGTCGACTTCCCGGCCGAGCACCCGGCCTGTCCGATCGGTTCGGACCGGGCGCTCGAGCACGCCATCATGACGGCCCGCGAAGCGCGCGATCCGGCCCTGCTGGCCAAGCTCGACGCGGTGGCGGGACGGGTGTTGAAGGCACGCGGATGACCGACATCACGATGGAGGTGATCGCCCGGGTGCACGGTGGCCGGGTCGAGAACGAGGACGATCGCTGGGGCGATGTCGAGGCCGAGATCGTGCTGGCGCCGGATCTGCCGGAGACGGCGCTCGCGGGGCTCGACGACTTCTCCCATGCGGTGATCGTCTTCCATTTCGACATGATCGATCCGGAGGCGATCGTCACCGGGGCGCGGCGGCCGCGCGGGCGGGCGGACTGGCCGGAGGTCGGCATCTTCGCCCAACGCGGCAGCCCGCGGCCGAACCGCATCGGGGTGACCACGGTGGAGATCGTCGCGCTCGAGGGGCGACGCCTCAGGGTGCGCGGGCTCGACGCCATCGAGGGGACGCCGGTGCTCGACATCAAGCCGGTGATGCGCGGTTTCGAGCCGCGCGGAGACATCCGCGAACCCGACTGGGCGGCGGAGATCATGAAGGACTACTGGTGATGAACCTCAGAGACTCGATCCGCACCATCCCCGACTACCCCAAGCCGGGGATCCAGTTCCGCGACATCACCACGTTGCTCGGCAATCCGCGCGCCTTCCGCCGCGCCGTCGACGAACTGGTGCAGCCCTGGGCGGGGCTCAAGATCGAAAAGGTCGCCGGCATCGAGGCGCGCGGCTTCATCCTCGGCGGGGCGGTGGCGCACCAGCTCTCGGCCGGCTTCGTGCCGATCCGCAAGAAGGGCAAGCTGCCGCACGAGACGGTGTCGATCGCCTACAGCCTCGAATACGGCGTCGACGAGATGGAGGTGCATCGCGACGCGGTGCTCGCCGGCGAGAAGGTCATCCTCGTCGACGATCTCATCGCCACCGGCGGCACCGCCTGCGCCGCGGCGCAGCTCCTGCGCAACCTCGGGGCGGAGGTGGTCTCGGCCTGCTTCATCGTCGACCTGCCGGAACTCGGCGGGCGGGCCAAGCTCGAGGCGATGGGCGTGCCGGTCCGGGTGCTCGTCGAGTTCGAGGGGCACTGAGGCGACCTGCGCCGGCCGGGCGGCCGTCACGCCACCTCGTCACACCACCTCGTCGGGCACCAGGCGGCACCAGCCGTCGCCGTCGGTCTCGATCTGCAGGGTGACGTGGTCGATGCCGTAACGGTCGGCGAGCGTCTCCGCCGCTTCGGCGAGAAAGTCGTCGCCGGGGTGGCCCGCGGGCATCACCAGATGGGCGGTGAGCGCCGCCGACGTCGTCGACAGGCCCCAGACGTGGAGGTCGTGCAGGCTCGCCACGCCGGGTAGGCCGGCGAGATGGGCCCGCACCGCGTCCGGATCGATCCCGAAGGGGACCGCGGCGACCGACAGGGCGGAGCTTTCGACCAGGAGGCCGCGCGTCGACCAGACGATCACCGCCGAGACCAACAGCGACACCGCCGGATCGATACGGTCGATCCCGGTCCCGAGCACCGCGACGCCGGCGACGACGACGCCGGCGGAGATCGCCGCGTCGGTCGCCATGTGCAGATAGACGCCGCGGATGTTGAGGTCGCCGGCGGCGCCGCGGTGGAAGAGCAGGGCGGTGGCGCCGTTGATGACGATGCCGATGCCGGCGACCACCACCATGGTCAGACCGGCGACCGGCTCCGGGGCGAGGAGGCGATGGACCGCTTCGAGCGCGATGGCGCCGACGGCGACGAGCAGGAAGACGGCGTTGAACAGGGCGGCGAGGATCGACGATCCGGAGAGGCCGTAAGTGAAGCGGGTGCTCGGCGGCCGAGTGGAGGCGCGCGCCGCGACCCAGGCGACGATGAGAGCGAGCACGTCGGAGAGGTTGTGGCCGGCGTCGGCGAGGAGCGCCATCGAGTTGCCGAAGAAGCCGAAGGTCGCTTCCACGACGACGAAGCCGGTGTTGAGCACGATGCCGATGAGGAAGGCGCGGCCGAAATCGGCGGGCGCGTGGGCGTGATCGTGGTGGTGCGGGTGGGAATGGCCGTGGTGGCGATGCCCGGCGCGCCCATGATCGTGTCCGGCGTGGCCATGATCGTGCCCGTGGGCGTGATCGCAGGGTTCGTGATCGTGGTGATGGTCGTGGACGCCGCTCATCCGGCCCTCGTCGTCTCGCGGGTGCGGGAGATTGGCCCGAAACGCGAGCGGATACTATCACAAGCGTTCCGGGTCGGGGTCACCCCTCCGGGGTCCACATGACGTCGGAGAGGCGGGGAGCGCCGAGCGCCAGCATCACCAGGCGATCGAAGCCCAGGGCGATGCCGCTGGTCGGCGGCATCCGAGCGAGGGCGGCGAGGAAGTCCTCGTCGATCGGGTAGCGCTCGCCGTAGATGCGCTCCTTCTCGTCCATCTCGACGAGGAATCGGCGGCGTTGTTCGGCCGGATCGGTCAGTTCGCCGAAGGCGTTGGCCAGTTCCACCCCACAGGCCCACAGTTCGAAACGTTCGGCGACGCGCGGGTCGTGGGCGCAGGGGCGGGCGAGAGCCGCCTCGCGGCTGGGATATTCGGTGAGCAGCACGGCGCGGCCGTCGCCGAGCGCCGGCTCGATCCGCTCGGCGAGCACCCGCGAGAAGACGTCGGACCAGCCGTCGTCGTCGCCGACGCGGATGCCGGCGGCGGTCGCCATGGCGGCGAGTGCGTCGTGGTCGGGTTCGGCCGTCGGATCGGCGGGCAGCGTGGCCAGGAGATCTATACCGGCGAGGTGGGCGAAGGCATCGGCGACGGTCAGGCGTTCGGGAGTGAGGTGAGGGTCGCAGGTGCGGCCGCGATGGACGAGATGGCTGGCGCCGACGGTGTCGGCGGTCAGGCGCAGGAGGCCGGCGCAGTCGTCCATGAGCGCTTCCCATGGGGCACCGGCACGATACCACTCGAGCATGGTGAACTCGATGGCGTGGCGGTCGCCGCCCTCGCGATTGCGCCAGACCCGGGCGAAGTCGAAGATCTTCGTCTCGCCGGCGGCGACGAGTTTCTTCATCGCGTATTCCGGCGAGGTGTGCAGCCAGCGCCGGCGCCGCTCGCCGTCGTCGCCGGTGACCCAGACACCGAGAGCGTGGAGATGCGTCTCGTTGCCCGGCGAGACCTGCAGACAGGTGGTCTCGACCTCGGTGAAGTCGTCGGCCTCGAACCACCGGCGGATGGCGCTCTTCACGCGATTGCGGGCGAGCAGGAGGGGGCGTCGATCGGCATGGGTGACCGGATCCCACCAGGGCGTGGCGGTTTTCATGACTTTTCGCTTTCTTCCCGGGCCGAGACGTGAGAGAGGAGACGCCGACGCGTGCGAGCTTTCCGGTTCGCGCGACACTTCGTTTTTGCCGTGAGAGGTCCGGGACCCATGAGAGTCAATGCGCAGAATCTCCGCAAGGGCAACGTCGTCGAGATGGACGGCAGGCTCTACGTCGTTCTTTCCGCCGAGAGCTTCCATCCGGGCAAGGGCACTCCCACCACTCAGATCGACATGCGCCGTATTTCCGACGGCGTGAAGGTGTCGGAGCGGTGGAAGACCACCGAGCAGGTCGAGCGCGCCATGCTCGACGAGCGCGCCTACGCCTATCTCTACAACGACGACGAGGGCTTCCACTTCATGAACAAGGAGAACTACGACCAGATCGTGGTTCCCAAGGACGTGGTCGGCGATCAGGCCGCCTATCTCCAGGAAGACATGGAGTGCCAGGTGGCGATCTACCAGGACATTCCGGTTTCGATCGAGTTGCCGGCGCGCGTCACCCTCGAGATCGTCGACACCGAGCCGGTGACCAAGGGTCAGACCGCCTCGTCGTCCTACAAGCCGGCGATGCTGTCGAACGGCGTCAAGACCGCGGTGCCGCCCCATGTCGGCATCGGCACCCGCGTCGTGGTGATGACCGCCGACGGCTCCTACGTCGAGCGCGCCAAGGACTGACGTCCGGTTCCGCACGGCGGAACGACGAGCCCCGGTGGGGCTCGTCGAGGTCGGCGGTGCCGATCACGATGGCTCGACGTGTTCGCCGGGCCGGCTTCAGGCGGGGTGATCGGGGTCCGCTCCGGGTTCCGTCGCCGTCGGCGGGCGGCACGGCCACATGACGTGGCCGGTGAAGTGGAAGACGCGGGCGCCGGTCTCGTCGAAGCCCTCGTTGAGCGAATCGAGGATGCCCCAACCCGGCCGGCTGCGCGTCGTGCGCCCGCCGGTCAGGGTGCTGCGGTAGGTGATGGTCCGCCCCGCCAACACCGGCTTCGTCCAGCGCATGTCGTCGAAGCCGGGCGAGGGGCCGGGCACCGGTGGCTCCTCACCGCGGGCGAGTGCCCTTTCGGTTTCGCGGGCCTGAAGATCGATCCACAACCGCATCCAGGCGCAGGCGACGTGCCAGCCGGACGCGGCGAGGCCGCCGAAGAGCGAGGCCTCGCCGGCCGCCGCGTCGAGATGGAACGGTTGCGGGTCGTAGTCGCGGGCGAAGGCGACGATCTCCTCGGCGGTGAAGGTCCAGGCGCCCAGTTCCACGACCGTGCCGGGTCGGAAGTCCTCGAGGTACCTCACGGCTTCGCCCTCCGCCCCATCATCAGCGTCGTCCGCATGGTGAGGACCGTTTCGTCGCGCTGGTTCTTCAATTCGATCTCGCAGCCGAGGAAACCGAGTTCGGGCCGGCCGGTGGAGGCGCGGGCGTCGGTGATGCGCATCGTCCCGGACAGGGTGTCGCCGGGGCGCAAGGGGGCGCGCCAAGAGAGTTTATCGATGCCGGGGGAGCCGAGGGAGGCGGAGCGGGCGAGGACCGTGTCGCAGGCCATGCGCATGAACAGCGAGGCGGTGTGCCATCCCGAGGCGATGAGCCCGCCGGCGAGCGACGCCCGGCCGGCTTCCTCGTCGAGATGCATCGGTTGAGGATCCCATTTCGCCGCGAAGGCGACGATCTCGTCGCGGCTCACCGTGCGCGAACCGAGGTCCAAAACCTCGCCGACCGCGAAATCCTCGAACCGGCGTGTGGTTTCACCGCTCACCGATGCCTCCGATCGTGTCATGGTGGCTCGATCTCCCCGGTTCTGCGACGAGATTCGGCCATGTACGCCCAGCTTCTCACCCTCGACGCCTTTCTCGCTCCGAGGCTCGTCCGCCCCTTCTACCTGATCGGCGCGGCGTTGGCTCTGCTCTGGGGGCTGACCGGCTTTCTCGTCGGGCTGGTGCTGCTCGTCCAAGTGCCTTGGGCGGGGCTCTTCACCATCACCTTCGCGCTGATCTCCTCGGCGCTCCTCTTCCTCGCCGTCCGCCTCTCCGCCGAGGCGCTGATCGCGACGCTGAGGATGCACGCCCGCTTCGTCGGCGGCGGTCCGAAGGACCCGATCCCGGAGTGACCGGCCGACGATCGCGTCGAATGCGGAGAGGCCCGCCGGGGGGGCCTCGCTTCGTCAGGCGTTGAACTTGAAGAGCAGGATGTCGCCGTCCTGGACGACGTATTCCTTGCCTTCGTCGCGTGCCTTGCCGGCCTCCTTGGCCGCCGCCTCGCCGCCGAGACCGATGTAGTCGTCATAGGCGATGGTCTGAGCGCGGATGAAGCCGCGTTCGAAGTCGGAGTGGATGACGCCGGCCGCGCCCGGGGCCTTGGTGCCTTTGACGATGGTCCAGGCGCGCGTCTCTTTCGGGCCGACGGTGAAATAGGTGATGAGGCCGAGGAGTTCGTAGCCGGCGCGGATCAGCCGGTCGAGACCGGGCTCGTGCAGGCCCATCCCCTCGAGGAACTCCATCTCCTCCTCGTCGGAGAGTTGGGCGACCTCCGCCTCGATCGCCGCGGAAATGACGACCGACTTGGCGCCCTGCGCCGTCGCCATCTCTTCCACGCGCGCCGAATGGGCGTTGCCGGAGGCGGCCGAGGCCTCCTCGACGTTGCAGACGTAGAGCACCGGCTTGGAAGTGAGCAGCATCAGGCCGTCGAGGAGTGGCCGGTCCTCGTGGGACACTTCGAGCATGCGCACCGGCCTGCCGTTCTGCAGGAGTTCGAGCGCCTTTTCCATGATCGGCAGCACGTGCTTCGACTCGCGATCGCCGCCGGCCGCCTTCTTGCGAGTGGCGACGATGCGGCGTTCGAGGCTGTCGAGATCGGCGAGCATCAGCTCGGTCTCCACCGTCTCTGCGTCGGCCACCGGATCGACGCGGCCCTCGACGTGGGTGACGTCGCCGTCCTCGAAGCAGCGCAGCACGTGGACGACGGCGTCGACCTCGCGGATGTTGGCGAGGAACTGGTTGCCGAGGCCCTCGCCCTTGGAGGCGCCGCGCACCAGGCCGGCGATGTCGACGAAGGTGATGCGGGTCGGGACGATCTGCGCCGACTTGCCGATCGCCGCGATCTTGGAGAGCCGCGGGTCGGGCACGCCCACTTCGCCGGTGTTCGGCTCGATGGTGCAGAAGGGATAGTTGGCCGCCTGGGCGGCGGCCGTGCGGGTCAGCGCGTTGAAGAGGGTCGACTTGCCGACGTTGGGCAGGCCGACGATGCCGCATTTGAAGCCCATGGCTCAATCACCGTTTCATGGCGACGCCCCCGCTCGGTTTCACCGCCGGGGGCGCTCGGACGTCGAGAATGAAGCGTCGGATCAACGACGGCGGAACTGTGTGCCGCCCGGCCGCGGCGGCGGCGCACCGTCGGCGCGCACCTCGCGGTGACGGAAGACGAGCCGGCCCTTTTCGAGGTCGTAGGGGCTCATCTCGACGGTCACGCGGTCACCGGCGAGCGTCTTGATGCGGTTCTTCTTCATCTTACCGGCGGTATAGGCGATGATCTCGTGACCGTTCTCGAGGCGGACGCGGAAACGTGCGTCCGGCAGGATCTCCAGTACGAGCCCCTCGAATTGGATGAGTTCTTCCTTGGCCATACGACGAATCCGTTTCTCATCTCTCGTTCGATGCAGGGCATATAGCCGAAAAGCGTCGAGCCGGAAACCGGGAGAACCCCGAGGATCCGGCTCGAAATCGCAATTTCGCGCTCAGGCGGAGGCGAGATTGGCCGCGGCCGCCTTGCCCGACCGACGATCGGTCTCGACCTCGAAGGAGACCTTCTGGCCTTCCGTGAGGGTGCGCATGCCGGAGCGCTCGACGGCGGAGATGTGGACGAACACGTCCTTGCCGCCGTCATCCGGCTGAATGAAACCATATCCCTTGGTTTCGTTGAAGAATTTGACGGTTCCGACGGGCATTTCGATATCCTTCCGATGGCTCGTGCGTCGTCGAGCGGCCGCGTCGTACGGCAGCTCGGGGCAGTCGAATTTGGTGAGATCTGGCGAGCGGCCCGGAAGTTCTTCCGGGCGCAAGAGCCCGGGGTCCGGCCAAGTCCGATCGCGGAACAATAGAGGGCGACGCCGCCGTGATCAAAGGAAATCGGCGAGAGTCGGCGAAATCGGCCGAAAACTCACCGCTTTTTCGCCGCCAGGAGCCGTCGCAGCGTCTCGGCCATGGCGTTCTTGGCCGTCTCGGTCGGGCCGGCCGCCGCCGGAGCGGAGGTGCGCGGCTTTTCCGGCCGCGGCTCGCCGGCGGGTTTGATACCGGAGACCAGATTCATGAAGCCGACGTCGTCGCGCTCGACGAGTTTCCCCGCCGCGTCGGCGACGCCGCCGAGAAGCGGCTCCAGCCAGTCGCGGTCGACCTTGGCGAAATTGCCGAGCACCCATCCGGTGACCCGTTCCTTGGCGCCGGGATGACCGATCCCCAAGCGGACGCGGCGGAAGTCGGAGCCGAGGTGGGCTTGGATCGAGCGCAGGCCGTTGTGGCCGGCGTGACCGCCGCCGATCTTGACCTTGAGGCGGCCGGGATCGAGATCGAGCTCGTCGTGGAAGACGACGAAGTCCTTCGGCTCGATCTTGTAGAATTGAGCGCAGGCGGCGACCGAACGACCGCTGTCGTTCATCCAGGTCATCGGCTTCAACGCCACGACCTTCTCGGCTCCGATGGTGCCTTCGCAGACCTCGCCGTGGAACTTCGCCCGCCAAGGCGAAAAGGAATGGCGGCGGACGATCGCGTCCACCGCCATGAATCCGATGTTGTGCCGGTTGAGGACGTACTCCTGACCGGGATTGCCGAGCCCCACGAAGAGCAGCATCGACCCCTCCGGTCAGGATGACGAGACTCAGGCCGTGGCTTCGGCGGTCTCGGTGAAGCCGACCGGGGCGGTGATCGAGAGAACGGTGTAGTTCTTCTCGTGGATCACGGGCTTGATGCCCGAGGGAAGCTTCACTTCCTCGATGTGGACGGAGCCACCGATGTTGAGCGTCGAGACGTCGACGTCGATCGACTCCGGGATGGAGTCGGCGCGGCACTGGCACTCGATCTCGTGGTGGACGATCGACAGGGCGCCGCCGCGCTTCAGGCCGGCGGACTTCTCCTGGTTGATCGCGTGCACCGGCACGAAGACGGTGACGATGGTCTCGTCGGAGATGCGCAGGAAGTCGACGTGGGTCAGCGTGTCCTTGACCGTGTGCAGATGGTAATCCTTGGGGATCACACGGATCTTCTCGCCGCCGACGACGACGGTGGCGACGGTGGTCAGGAAGCCGCCGGCGCGCAGCCGCTTGTCCGCTTCCTTGTAGGGAAGCGCGATGGCGAGCGGGGGCTTCTTGTCGCCGTAGATGACGGCGGGCACGCGGGCCTCACGACGCAGCGCACGAGCGGCCCCCTTGCCGACCCGTTCACGCACCGTGGCCTCGATCTCGTAGGACTGACGGCTCATGGGTGTACCTCTTTCGAGTGATCGAATGAAAAAGAGGCCGGATGCCCGGCCTCGCGCGACCCACGCGACATCGTCCGACGCGGCGAGGGCCGTCCCTCACGGTGCCTCCAAGGGTGTCGGCGTGTGGGAACGGGCGCGGACATAGCACCGAGGGCCGCGAAAGGCAAGGATTGGAGCCGTGGATCCGAAGGAGATGCGGCCGGGCCTCCGCCTCAGCCAGCGAGTTCGCGCGACCGCTTCGCCGCTGCCGCGACCGCTTCGGTCATCAGCTTCGCCAGACCTCCCTCGCCCATCAGCACGGACAGCGCCGCGGCGGTGGTGCCGCCCGGCGAGGTGACGTTCTTCCTGAGCGTCTCGGGGCTCTCGGGCGACCGCCACAGGAGTTCGCCGGCGCCTTCCACCGTCGCGCGCGCCAGGCGGGCGGCGAGGTCGGGTTCGAGCCCGGCGGCCGCGCCCGCCGCGGCGAGCGCCTCGACCATGTGGAAGACATAGGCCGGACCCGAACCCGACACCGCGGTGGCGACGTCGATCAGGTCCTCGCGGTCGACCCATTCGAGCCGGCCGAGGGTGGCGAGCAGCGCCGAGACGAGGTCGCGGTCGGCGGCCGGCACCGCGGCGTTCGCCACCGCGGCGGTGATGCCGCGGCCGACCTGTGACGGCGTGTTGGGAATGGTGCGGACGATGCGGGCGGCGCCGAGGCCGCGTGCGAAGGCGGCCATCGTCTTGCCGGCCACCACCGAGACGACGACCGTCTCCGGTCCGACGAGCGAGGCGAGCGGGGGGAGCACCGCGTCGAGCACCTGCGGCTTGACCGCCACCACCATCACGCGCGCCACCAGCCCGGCCGGGGCGGTGGCGGCGAGGCGGACGCCGCGCGCCGTGGCGAGCGACGTCAGTTCGTCCGAGGGGGTCGGCTCGATCACCACCACGCCGTCGGCGGGAAGGCCGCGATCGAGCCAGCCCGCGAGCATGGCGCCGCCCATCTTGCCGGCGCCGATCAGCACCAGCGGCGTGGCATCGTGAAGGTCGATGGTCATGCCCGTCCCACGGTTTCGAAGAGGGCGCCCTCCAGCGCCTCCTGGGCCGACTTGCCGGCCCAGACGACGAACTGGAACGCCTGATAGTAGCGGTCGCAGGAGTCGATCGCGGCGGTCAACATGGCGTCGACCTGCCGCGCCGAGGGTTCGGCTCCGCCGGCGAGGAGATGGGCGTGGCGATACATCACCACGCCCTCGCCCGACCACAGGTCGAAGTGGCCGAGCCACATCTGCTCGTTGACCAGCGTGAGCAGCCGCATCACCTCGGTCCGGCGGGTTTCGGTGACCTTCAGATCGAAGGCGCAGGCCAGATGCAGCGCCTCGACGTCCTCCATCCACGAGAAGGAGACGTGGTAGTCGCACCAGCGGCCGGTGATGGAGACGGTGATCTCGTCGTCTCCGGAGCGCTCGAACACCCAGTCCTCGAGCGCGGCGACGTGTTCGATCACGTCGACCGGGTTGGAATTTCGTTCGGCTTCCAATTCGATCAGGCTCATCGAGCGGGTCCTCGCGTGTGAGGGCGACCGGACACGGGGAATACGCGACGCTCGGCGGCGGACCGACCGGTCAGAACCGGAGGATGCCCCGCCACCGAAGGACCGGTGAGACCGACGAGCCGATACGGCCGGATCGCCGAGAGCACCGGAAGTACCATCGAACCGAAGACGATGAACGAGTGACGCCGGATCGAGGGGGACGCGACCGAAACACACCGAGGACGAGACGTGTGTCCCCGGGGACGCGAATCTCTCTCCACATCAGTATAGGAATCGACGCCCCCGGCGCGAATGACTTCCGCGCGGGAAGGCACGAAAAATGTGGACGAATCAGTCGTCTCGATCGCCCGCGGGGGGGTGTGCGGCGAGCCGGGCGGCGAGCGCCTCGATGTCGGCGGGGGAGAAGACCTCGACGCCGGCGGCCCTGAGTGCCGCGGTGGTCACGCCTTCGCCGGTCCGGCGCCGCCCCGAGAAGGTGCCGTCGGCGACGAGATCGACGCCGCAGGAGGGGCTGCCTTCGGTCAGGAGCGCGAAGCGGCAGCCCCGTACCCGGGCGGTCGCCAGGGCGACACGGGCTCCTTCGCGGAAGGCGGCGGTGTGGTCGCCGTCCTCGGCGTCGAGAATGCGGCCTTCGCCGGCCAGAACCGCCGCGGCCGTGGTGCCGGCCTCGATCTCGGCGGCCGGACGCGGCACCGGGAGTCCGCCGGCGGTCTCCGGGCAGAACGGTACCAGCCGCCCTTCGGCGGCCCATTCGGAGAGGAGCGGGTGATGCGTCGTCCCGGCGCCGCCGTCCCAGCGCACCGGCCAGCCGATCAGGCAGGCGGAGACGAGGATGCGCTCCATGGGGCGGCTCAGGCGACGGTCGGACCGGACGGGTCGCCGGCGATCAGCGTCTCGGAGAGGCCGCTCTTGCCGCCCTCCAGCCGGGCGAGGCGCTCCTCGAGCGCGGCGATGCGTGCGGCGAGGCGTTCGTTCTCCGTGCGCGCCACCGTGGCCATCTCGCGCAGCACCTCGAAGTCCTCGCGCTTGACCAGATCCATGTCGGCGACGAAGCCCTCGGCACGGGATTTGAACGCGGTCTCGACCTCCTTGGCCACGCCCTGCGCCATGCCGGCGGCGTCGGTGACGAGCTTGGCGATGTCGTCGAAGAAGCGGTTGGAAGTCTGGGTCACGGTGTCGCTCCCGGTCGTCGGATCGGGCGGTCGGGCCGCCCTTCTCGTCGTGGTTATGGGGTGTCGGGCCGGCGCCCGCAAGGGGTGGCGCGCCCCGCCCCATCCTCGCCGCGATCGGGTGTTCGTCTTCCCCGCCCGTCACGGCGCGCCGCTTGACGGGTGAAGCCACTGCCCGCACTGTCGCCGGACATCCCTCGCCCGCGCAGTCCACTTCGAGACCCCGATCACATGTCGCTCTTCGCCCTGCCGTTCCCGGCGATCGACCCGATCGCGATCCAGTTCGGCCCGCTCGCCATCCGCTGGTACGCGCTCGCCTACATCGCCGGCATCCTGATCGGCTGGTGGTATCTGCGCCGGTTGGTCGAAACGCCGCGCCTGTGGGGCGCCACCGACCGGCCGACCGTCGCCGAACTCGACGACTTCGTCCTGTGGGCGACGCTCGGCATCGTCCTCGGCGGTCGCATCGGCTACGTGCTCTTCTACAACCTCGGCCACTACGTCGAGCACCCCGGCGAGATCCCGATGTTGTGGAAGGGCGGCATGGCCTTCCACGGCGGTCTGGTCGGCTCGATGGTGGTGATGCTGATCTTCGCTCGCCGGCGCGACTTCTCCTTCCTGTCGCTCTTCGACCTCTTCGCCGCGGCGGCGCCGATCGGTTTGTTCTTCGGGCGGCTGGCCAACTTCATCAACGGCGAATTGTGGGGCCGCACCTCCGACGTCGCTTGGGCGATGGTCTTTCCCCATGCCGGGCCGGACCCGCGCCATCCCAGCCAGCTCTACGAGGCGGCGCTGGAAGGCGTGGTGCTCTTCGCCGTCGTCGCCCATCTCGTCCACCGTTCGGAGATTCTGAAGAAGCCCGGGGCGCTCGCCGGCGTCTTCGCCATGGGCTACGGGCTCGCTCGTTTCGTCGTCGAGTTCTTCCGCGAACCCGACGCCCAGGTCGGCTATCTGGCGGGCGGCATCACCATGGGCCAGGTCCTGTCGCTGCCGATGATCTTCGCCGGGCTGGCGCTGTTCCTCTGGGCGAGGCTCGCCGCCCGCCGCGGCGGGAGCCCCGCTCCATGAGTCCAACGCCGCTCGAGCACCGCATCAGGGCGCTCGTCCGGCTGAACGGGCCGATGCCGGTCTTCGACTACATGGGCCTGTGCCTCGGTGATCCCGAGCACGGCTACTACATGGCCCGCGAGCCCTTCGGGCAGGCGGGCGACTTCGTCACCGCTCCCGAGGTCTCGCAGATGTTCGGCGAGATGATCGGTGCCTTCGTCGTCGAGACCTGGGAACGGCTCGGCCGACCCGCGCCGTTCAATCTCGTCGAGTTCGGCCCCGGCCGCGGAACCCTGATGGCCGACCTCTTGCGCGTCGCCCGAAGGGTGCCCGCCTTCCTCGCCGCGGCGCGTCTGCATCTGGTCGAGACCAGCCCGAGGCTGAGGGCGAAACAGGCCGCGGCGCTCGCAGGTCAGCCGCTCAGACCAACTTGGCACGAGCGGTTCGACACCGTCCCGGCGGGGCCGATCCTCGTCGTCGCCAACGAATTCTTCGACGCCCTGCCGATCCGCCAGTTCGAGTTCCGGGACGGAGGCTGGCACGAGCGCGTCGTCGGTCTCGACGACGGTGGCGGCCTCGCCTTCGGGCTCGGTCCGTCGCGACTGCCGGAGGGCGTGGCGCCGACGGCGGGGACGCCGCGGGAGGGTACCCTCCTCGAGGTTTCCCCGATCGGCGTCGAGATCATGGCGGCGCTGGCGCGGCGCGTCGTCGCGGATCGGGGCCTCGTCGTCGCCGTCGACTACGGCTATGCCGGCCCGGCCTTCGGCGACACGTTCCAAGCGATTCGCGCCCACACCTACGTCGACCCGCTCGGTCGCCCGGGCGAGGCGGATCTCACCGCCCACGTCGATTTCTCGGCGCTCGCCCGTGCCGCGCGCGGGGTCGGCGCCGCCGTCCACGGGCCGGTCGAGCAGGGCGAGTTCCTGCTCGCCCTCGGGCTCGCCGAACGCGCCGGACGTCTCGGCGCCGACAAGGACGAGGCGACCCGCGCCGAGATCGTTTCCCAGGTGAGCCGGCTCGTCGGGCCGGAGGAGATGGGGGCGTTGTTCAAGGTGCTCGCCGTCACGCCGCCCGGCATCCTGCCGCCGGGCTTTCCTCACCCGACGGGAGCCACCGCGCCGTGATCCGTTCGAATCTTCTCGCCGACCTTCCCGGTATCGCCCACGGCTTCTTCACCCGCGACGGCGGCGTCTCGGAAGGGCTCTACGCCAGCCTCAACGTCGGTCTCGGCTCGAAGGACGCCCGCGACGCGGTGATCGAGAACCGCGCTCGCGTCGCCCGTGCCCTCGGCGTCGAGGATCGCGCTCTGGCCATGCCCTATCAGGTCCATTCCCCCGACGTGGTGGTGGTCGAGGACCCCTGGCCGCACGGCGAGGGGCCTCATGCCGACGCGGTGGTGACCGGCCGGTCGGGCCTCGCCGTCGGGGTCGCCACCGCCGACTGCGGGCCGATTCTCTTCGCCGACCGCGGTGGCCGCGCCGTCGGGGCGGCGCACGCCGGCTGGAAGGGGGCGATCGGCGGGGTGATCGAAGCGACGGTGGCGGCGATGGAGGGACTCGGGGCACGGCGGAGCGACATCGTCGCGGTGTTGGGGCCGACGATCTCGGCCGCCGCCTACGAGGTCGGGCCGGAATTCGTCGCGCGTTTCCTCGCCGAGGCGCCGGACCACGCCCGCTTCTTCGTGCCGTCGGCCCGGGCGGGTCACGCCATGTTCGATCTGCCGGCCTTCATCATGCTGCGGCTCGCCGAGGCCAGTGTCGGCCGGGCGGAGAATCTGGCGCTGTGCACCTATTCCGACGAGGACCGCTTCTTCTCCTATCGCCGCACCACCCATCGCGAGGAACCGGACTACGGTCGACTCGTCTCGGCCATCGCGCTGACCGCGGCGCGCCGAAGCGGTGCGTCCGGACGTCTCGACCGGCACGCCGATCTCGGCTAGACACGAGGGCCAAGTGTTCTGGGAAGGCGGCGCCTCCATGTCTCGACGCGATGTATCCCTCGGCCGCCGGTCGCTCCTGATGCGCGCCGGCCTCGCCGTTCTCGGCGCCGGCCTCCTCGCCGGCTGTGCGGAGGGCATCGGCGACGGCGGCACGCTCCTCGACGGTCGCACCCGGCTGCCGCCGCTCGCCGCCGCGCCGCCGGCCGGCCACGCCACGGTCCAGATGCTGCCCTTCACCGGCATTCCGGTGACCATCGGCGACGGCATCTACCACCGCTTCCGCGAGCGGGCGAAGGAAACCGGCATCGAACTCGTCCACCGGCTCGATGAACCGGCGCACTTCCGCATCCAGGGTCATTTCGTCGCCATCGGCCACGAGACCTCGACCACCATCATCTTCACCTACGAGATCTTCGACGCCGCCGGCCGGCGCGTCCACCGCATCGTCGGGCAGGAGGTGGCGCGACTCACCGACGGCGATCCGTGGAGCCGCGTCGACACCGAGGTGGAGGAGCGTCTGGCGGTTCGTGCGGTACGCGCCATCAAGGCTTGGTTGACCCGCGCCGCGACCTGATCCCGCCGCCGCGGCCGCTCGCCATCGCGCCTGCGAGATCATCGGTTTACGGATCTGGAAGGGCTTGATAAAAGGCCCGCCATCCGCGGCGTCGCGCTCGGCGCCGGTCGACTTTCCGGGGTTCGGCATCGTCGGCCGTTCCCGCACCTCGTCGAGAGGCACACGATGAAGCTCGTCTGTGGCAACTCCAACCGGGCACTGGCCGACGCGATCACCCGGTATCTCGAGATCCCGTTGTCGAGCTGCCTCGTACGCCGCTTCGCCGATCAGGAGATCTTCGTCGAGATCCAGGAGAACGTGCGCGGCGAGGACGTCTTCGTCCTTCAGTCGACCTCCTATCCGGCGAACGACCACCTGATGGAGCTCCTGATCATGATCGACGCGCTGCGTCGGTCTTCGGCCAAGCGCATCACCGCCGTGCTGCCCTATTTCGGCTACGCCCGACAGGACCGCAAACCCGGCCCGCGCACGCCGATCTCGGCCAAGCTCGTCGCCAACATCATCACCCGCGCCGGCGCCGACCGGGTGCTGACCATCGATCTGCACGCCGGTCAGATCCAAGGCTTCTTCGACATCCCGACCGACAACCTCTACGCCGCCCCGGTGATGATGCGCGACATCAAGGAGCGCTACGCGCCGGGCACCGTCATGGTGGTGTCGCCCGACGTCGGCGGCGTGGTGCGTGCCCGGGCGCTGGCCAAGCGCATCGACGCGCCGCTCGCCATCGTCGACAAGCGCCGCGAACGACCGGGCGAATCGGAGGTGATGAACGTCATCGGCGACGTCTCCGGCCGCTCCTGCATCCTGGTCGACGACATCATCGATTCGGGCGGCACCCTGTGCAACGCCGCCGAGGCGCTGCTCGCCCGCGGCGCCAAGGACGTGTCGGCCTACTGCACCCACGGCGTGCTCTCCGGCGGTGCGGTCACCCGCATCTCCGCCTCCAGCCTCAAGGAACTGGTCATCACCGACTCGATCCAGCCGACCGAGGCGATCAAGGCGGCGTCCAACATCCGTGTCCTGTCGGTGGCTCCGCTTCTCGGCGAGGCGATCGCCCGCACCGCGCAGGAGCAATCGGTGTCCAGTCTCTTCGACTGAACCGCTGCCGTCGTTCTTCGTCGAAGGCCGCCTCCGGGCGGCCTTTTTCGCAGCGCCGGGGCCGCTGGCACTTCAGCCGAGACCGGACTAAGGTGGCGACCGATCGACGGAGATCCCCATGGTGACGAAGAAGGTCGTCGAGAAGATCGAAGATGCCCTGCTGGCGTCGGCCGGCGAGAAGGCCTTCCTCGACATCCGCCTCTCCGAGATCGCCGATCGCGCCGGGGTCGACCTCGCCGAACTGCGCCGGGCCTTCGACGGGCCCTTCGCCATTCTCGAGAGCTTCTGCCGGCGCATCGACGTACGGGTGCTGGAGACCGACGACCCGTCGCTGGCCGGTGAGTCGAGCCGCGAGCGGCTGTTCGACGCGTTGATGCGCCGCTTCGACCTGTTGGTGCCGTATCGCGCCGGCATCGCGGGGCTGGAGCGTGCGGCGCGGCGCGACCCGGTCCTCGCCTGCCATCTCGCCCGCCTCGCCTGCGGGTCGCAGACGTGGTTGCTCGAATCGGCCGGTATCTCCACCGCCGGCCTCATCGGCCGGCTGCGTGCCCCGGTCCTCGCCGCGGCGTTGGTGCGCCTCGTCCCGGTCTTCCTCGCCGACGAGGAAGCGGGGCTGCCCAAGACCATGGCGGCGCTCGACGAGACCCTCGATCGCCTCGGCGACTGGCAGAATCGGGTGGCGCGCGTCCTTACCTCCGCTGCCCGTTGGACCCGTCGCGGCGGGCCGTCCGCCGAAGAGGCGGAGGGGTCGGGAATCTGAAGGGCCGGTCGGCGCGTTCGACCGACCGCATCCCGTGCCTGTACATCGGCGACCGCCTCGCGGCGCGGCTCGTGTCACGGCCCGCGGTCGTTCTCCTCGTCGGCCGCCGCCGCTCCGCCCGGGCCGACGACCGGCAGGTTCCATCCCTTCTTCAGGGCGATCAGGCGCAATCCCGTCGCCAGCGCGGCGCCGACCGTCGCGGTGATCGCATCGGCGAGGCCGAGCATGCCGCCGAAGGCGACGATCAGCCCGCCGAGGAGCGCAGCCAAGGCGTAGATCTCCTTCTGAAGGACCATCGGCGTCTGCGCGGTCAGGATGTCCCGCCCGATTCCGCCGCCGATGGCCGACACCATGCCGAGCATCGCCGCCATGAGCGGCGAGAGGCCCGCCTCGAGCGCATGGCGGGTTCCGACCACGGCGAAGACGCCGAGCCCCAGCGCGTCGAAGAAGGCGACCGGCGCCGCCAGGCGGGCGATCGCGCCTCGGGCGAACCACGTGGCGGCGGCGGCGAGGCAGGCGACGGCGCAGTAGTGCCACGTGGCGATCGCCAGCGGCGGCGTCGTTCCGATCAACACGTCGCGGACGATACCGCCCGAGGTCGAGGCGACGAAGGCGAGGAAGGCGATGCCGAAGGGGTCGAGCCGGCGTTCGGTGGCGCGGGTGGCGCCGCTGAGTGCGAAGGCGAGCGAACCGACGAGATCGAGAACGGTCAGGAGCATCGGGTCACTCCGTTGGGCGGGCGAGTGGCGCCGCCGCCTCGGGCGACCGAAGGGCGGGGTGCGCCGGATCGTAGCGAACCGACCCGGGGAGAGTCGAACGAAACGACGAGGGTCCCGGCGCGATGCGCCGGAACCGCTCCTCACCCCGGAATTCGGACGACGGCTCTGAGGCCGCCCATCGGGGCGGTGTCGAGGGTGATGTCGCCGCCGTGACCGCGGGCGATGTCGCGGGCGATGGCGAGGCCGAGACCGGTGCCGCCCTCGTCCTGGTTGCGCGCCTCGTCGAGCCGATAAAAGGGGCGGAAGACGTTGGCGCGCTCCGCCTCGGGCACACCGGGACCGTCGTCGTCGACGATGACGTGGAGATAGCCCTCGGCATGGCGGCCGGCGAGGCGGACGTGCTCGCCGTGGCGGCAGGCGTTGCCGACGAGGTTGCCGATCATGCGCTTGAAGGCGTTGGGCCGCACCGTCAGAGTCGGGTCGCCCTCGTAGGCGAGGGCCACGGCGAAGCCCGCCCGCTCCGCCTCGATCTGGATCGAGCGCAGCAGTTCGGCGACGTCGGTCGCCGCCGCCTCCTCGTCGCCTTCGCCGCGGGCGAAGGCGAGATAGGCCTCGAGCATCGCCTGCATCTCGTCGACGTCGGCCTCGAGCGCTTCGATCTCGGCATCGGGCGGCAGCAGGGCCAGTTGCAGGCGGAAGCGGGTGAGCACCGTCCTCAGGTCGTGGCTGACGCCGGCGAGCATGGCGGTACGCTGTTCGATCTGCCGTTCGATGCGGCGGCGCATCACCGAGAAGGCTTCGCCGGCGCGGCGCACCTCGCGCGCTCCGGTCGGTTTGAAGGTGCCCACCGGGCGCCCCTTGCCGAAGCTCTCGGCGGCGTCGGCGAGACGTTGGATCGGGCGGATCTGGTTGCGCAGGAACAGGATGGCGATGGTGAGCAGCACCACCGACGTCGTCACCATCCACACCAGGAAGATGTGCGAGTTCGAGGCATAGGCCTGCGAGCGCCGGGCGAGGACGCGCAGGACGTCGGTGCCCATGTCGATGCGGATCTCGACGAGGTCGGAATTGCCGACCGTGTCGATCCAGAAGGGCCGATGGATGCGCGTGACGATCTCGTCGGAGAGAGCGGTGTCGAGCAGCGAGAAGAACGGCTTCGGCCCGGGCGGAGGCAGTTCCTCGCCCTTGAGCAGGGACACCGAGACGCCGAGGTCGCGTCGGGCGATGCGGGTGATGGTGTCCCAGTCGGGGTCCTGCGGATAGGTCTCCACCACGGCGATGATGGCGGCGATGTCGCGGGTCAGCGCTTCGGAGAGACGGCGGGTGACGAGGTCCCAGTGACGCTCCATGAAGACGTAGGCGACCACCGACTGCAGGATGAGCATCGGCAGCAGAACGATCAGCAGCGACCGGCCGTAGAGGCCTTTCGGCATCCGTTCGGCGATCGAGCGGGCGAGGCGCCGCCAGCCGAGACGCAGCCGGATGATCGGTGTGTCGCGCAGGGCGCGCGGCGGGTTCGGGCGGTCGCCGGCCTCGGTCATCCGCCCGCCTGATCGGTCTTCAGCCGATAGCCCTGGCCGCGCACGGTGACGAGATGGAGGGGATTGGCCGGGTCGGTCTCGATCTTGCGGCGCAGGCGGTTGATCTGGACGTCGGCGGTGCGATCGCCGAGCGCGCTCTCACCCTGGACGATCTCGTGGCGGGCGATGGTCTCGCCCGGCCGCTCGGCGAACATGCGCATCAGCCGGAGCTCGCTGTCGGTGAGGCGCACCACGTCGTCGTCGCGGCGCAACTCGTCTCGATCGACGTCCCAGACGAAGGCCCCGAAGCGGATCTCGCCCGCCTTCGCCTTCGGCGGCGCCACCGTGCCGCGCTTGAGGATGTTGTTGATCCGGAGCAGCAGTTCGCGCGGGTCGAAGGGCTTGGCGAGGTAGTCGTCGGCGCCGAGTTCGAGGCCGCGGATGCGGCTCTCGGTCTCGGAACGGGCGGTGAGCATCAGGATAGGCACGGCGGAGCTGCGCCTGAGATCGGCGGTGAACTCCATGCCGCTCTCCCCCGGCATCATCACGTCGAGCACCAGGAGGTCGAAGTCGATGATGGCGAGCTTCTTGCGCGCCTCCGCCGCCGAGGCGGCGATGGTGACGCGGAAGCCGTGCTCGGCGAGGAAGCGCGAGATCAGAGTGCGGATGCGGCTGTCGTCGTCGACGACGAGCAGATGCGGTGCCTCGTCGGAGGGAACCGGAGCGGTGGTCTCGTTCATTCGGCCGCCTCCGGAGGGGGGGGACGGTTGGTGTAGCGGCTGACCCGCGGCCGTTCGTCGGCGTCGATCATCAACCGCAGGAAGTCACGCGCCCGTTTCGCCCCGTCGGGACCGAGCGCCTGGAAGGCCGCGGCGATGCGCCCGATCTGCGGCAGGGCCAGCGACCGGGCGAGCGCCCGGCCGGTCGGCGTGGAGTGGAGCAGCCGCTGGCGGCGATCGACCGAACCCGGACGGCTCTCGATGTGCCCACCCTCGACGAGATCCTTCAGCACTCGAGCGAGACTCTGCTTGGTGATCTTGAGGATGTCGAGCAGTTCGGCGACCGACAGGCCGGGGTTGCGATCGACGAAATGCAGCACCCTGTGATGCGCCCGGCCGTAGCCGTATTTGGACAGGATCGCGTCCGGATCGGAGACGAAGTCGCGATAAGCGAAGAAGAACAGCTCGAGCATCTCGAGGAAGGCGGCCTGCGGCGTCTCGGCGGCCGACCGAGCCGGCGACACGGGGCGCGGCGCTGCGGCGGGTCTGTCACGCGCGGTGGGTTCGGCCATGGCGGCTCGCGGGTCCGTTGCCTGGGTGTCGACGGGCGACGCAGGGAAGCGGCGTGAGAATACCGGGGGAGACGCCGCAACGCAAAACCGAACGGTGAGGCGGGGCGGGGAATGGCGCGAGATGTCGCGGACCACGCGCCACCCGGGTGGGCTCGCGGCGCGAGGGTCCACGCCGCCGCTTGCGAAACCGTGTGGTTTCGACCAAGACGGTGAGCGAGCGTGGACGACGCGATGGCCGACGGCGCGGCGCGACGAGATCCGCGAGAGCAGAGACGACAAACGGAGAGACCCCCCATGGCCCCGACCTTCGACGACCGCGACGGCGTGATCTGGTTCGACGGCGAATTCGTCGACTGGCGCGACGCCCGTGTGCATGTGCTCACCCACGGACTGCACTACGGCTCCTGCGTCTTCGAGGGCCAACGCGCCTATGGCGGCAAAGTCTTCGAGCAGCGCCGCCACCACGAGCGCCTGCACGAGTCGGCCCGCATCCTCGGCTTCGACGTCCCTTGGACGGTGGAGCAGCTCGACGCGGCCTGCGAGGAACTGCTGAAGCGCATGAACTTCGTCGACGCCTACGTCCGCCCGGTGGCCTGGCGCGGCTCGGAGATGATGGGCGTCTCGGCGCAGAACAACACCATCCACGTCGCCATCGCCGCCTGGGAGTGGCCGAGCTACTTCAAGCCGGAAGAGCGGATGAAGGGCATCCGCATCGATCTCGCCGAGTATCGGCGCCCCGACCCGCGCACCGCGCCGTCGAAGTCGAAGGCCGCCGGGCTCTACATGATCTGCACCATCTCCAAACATGCGGCCGAGAAGAAGGGCTATGCCGACGCCCTGATGCTCGACTGGGAGGGCTTCGTCGCCGAGGCGACCGGCGCCAACGTCTTCTTCGTCCACGAGGGCAAGATCGTCACGCCGAAGGCCGATCGCTTCCTAGACGGCATCACCCGGCAGACGGTGATCGGATTGGCGAAGAAGCGCGGCATCGAGGTGATCGAGCGGCGCATCCGATCGGAAGAGATGCATCATTTCACCGAGTGCTTCCTCACCGGCACCGCGGCGGAGGTGACCCCGGTCTCCGAGATCGCCGACTGGCGCTTCACGCCGGGAACGATCTCGCTCTCCCTGCTCGAGGACTACATGAAGGCCGTGCAACCGAAGTGATGCTCCGGGCCCGGGCGCGCCCGCCCGGGCGACGGGTCATCGGTGTTTGACGCCCATGCGAAATTCTACGTATCCTACCCCGGCGGACGGCGAAGGCCGGCCCGGGGGATGGAGGATCCGCATGAATTCGTCGAGAATCGTCGCTGCCGTGATCGGAGCGGCGGCCGTCATCGGTGCCGGAACGGCGCGGGCGGAGACGTTCTATCTCGCTCAGAAGTCCGAACTCTGCGTCGACGTCGAAGGCGGCCGGTTCGCCGAGGGGACGCCGATCATCCTGTGGCCCTGCCACGGGAAACCCCCGCAGTTGCTCGACTACGACCCCGTCCGCAAAGTGGTGGTGGCGCGCGCCGACCGCAGTCTCTGCGTCGACGACATCGTCGGACAGGGGCTGGCCCTGGTGCGATGCAACGCCACCCGCATGCGCTGGGCCCACGACCCGCGATCGGCCCTGATGCGCAGCCAGGACGGCCGTTGTTGGGATGCCAGGGGCGGCCGGCTCGAGCCGCGTACGCGGATGATCCTGTGGCCCTGCCACGGTCGGGCCAACCAACAATTCTACTATTTCTGATCCGGATTTTCGGCGATCGACGGCGCCCGACCTCTCGCGAGGCCGGGCTTCTTCGCGTCGGGGGTGGCGGTTCGGCGGCCGCGTCGGAGATCGCGGAGGGGCGCGACCTTCGGTCGGCTTGCCGGCGGGCCGCTTCCGTATTCGCATGGGGCCCGTCGGAGGCCGCCCATGTCCTCGGTTCTGGTCGTCCACATCCTCGCCGCCGGCCTCTGGCTCGGCTGTCTCGCCACCGAGATCCTCTTCGAGAAGGCGATGGCGGCGGACGCCGCGGTGCGCGGATTCGTGTCGGAGCTGCACGACCGGGTCGACCGCTTCGTCGAAGGACCGGCCTTCGTCTCGACCTTCGCCAGCGGGGCGTGGCTGGCGCTCGATGCGGTGTGGACGGCGGCGCTCGTCGCCAAAGTCGCCGCCGGTCTCGCCGCGGTCGGCCTCAACGTCTGGTGCCTGAAGATCGTCCTCGAACGGGCCGACGCGGCGCGCGCGGGCCGGTGGGACGAATGGGAGCGGATCGACCGCCGCCAGCACGTGGTGGGGACCGCCGTGACGCTCCTGTCGATCGCCGCGGCGGGGCTGGCGCTGGCGCGCGTGGTGTGACCGACGAACGGCCGTCGCTCGCTCGGCGGCGCTTCACGGCGAGCCGAAATCGGATCATGCTCGCGGCGGCCACCCGAAGGTGGCTCCACCGGCGCGGAGGGCGGTCGTGTCGCCCGGCCGTCCGCGCCATCGCGCGCTCGTCCGAAGTGGAGGAAGACCCATGACGACCATCGCCATCAGGATCGCCGGCGCATTCCTCGGGCTCGCCCTTCTCGGGTCGGCGGCGCTCGCGGATCCGGTCGGGCTGTACTCGGTCGAGGGCAGGGGCCCCGAGGGCAACGCCTATCGCGGTACCGCCACGATCGAGGCGACCGGCGAGACCTATCGCGTCGTATGGTACGTCGGCAGTTCGAAATACGTCGGCACCGCCGTCGGCAACGGCGAGTTCTTCGCCGTCGCCTACCGATCGGGCAACGCGACCGGGGTCGCCGTCTACGGCAAGGACGGCAACGACTGGCTCGGCGCTTGGACCTATTCCGGCGGCACCGCCGTCGGGGCAGAGAAGCTGATCCGCCGCTGATCGGGCGGCCGCCGCGGACGATGCCGGGCCGGCCGCGCCGGATGCCCGGTCAGTCCATCTCCATCTCGATGAACACCTGGGAGGCGTTCCGGGCGGCGAGGGAATCGAATTGTTCCAGCCCGGAGAAGGCGGACTGATCGATCTTCGGTGCGTCGACGAGCGTCCCGCCGCGTGCCAACAGCGCCTCGACCTCGCGGCGCAGATGGACGAGATAGGCGCGGGTCTCGGCTCGCGCCCGTGCCGGATCGGTCGGCCCGCCGTGACCGGGGACCACGTGCCGCGGCCCCAGCTCGGCGATGGCGTCGAAGGCCTCGATCCATGACTTCGAGTTCGACTGTGGGCCGACCCCGAGCAGCCGTTCGACGTAGACGACGTCGCCGGTGAAGACGACGCCACGATCGGCGAGCCAGACGATGGTGTCGCCGGCGGTGTGCGCCGGCCCCACGCGGCGGACGAGGATCCGCACGCCGCCGAGTTCGAGCGTCAGTTCGGAGGCGAAGGTCGTGTCGGCGAAGACCGGTTCGGTTCCGGCGAAAGCGTCGCCGAGAAGCTGCTTCGCCCCGGCGATCTGGTCGGCGGCGCGGGCGCGCTGATCGGCGACGGCCGCCTCGGCGGCGACGATCCGGGCGCCCTTCTGCCGCCAGTAGCCGTTGCCCAGCCAGCGGTGATCCTGTCCGCCGGTGTCGATGACGATCTTGACGGGCGCGTCTGTCAGGGTGGCGATCGCCGCGTCGATGGCGGCCGCGCCGGCGCGGCTTCCGCCCGGATCGACCAGGACCACGCCGTCCGCCGTGACGATGACGCCGAAGGTGGCGTTGTTGCCGAGGTTGGTGGGGGAGCGCTGGCCCTTCTCGCCGACCAGCGCGTGGATCCCTTCGGCGACGCGGACCGGGCGCAGCGTTTCCGCCCGCAGCGGAGCCGCGGCGAAGAGCGTGAGGATGGCGAGCGCGGCGAGGAGCCGGCGTGGCGGGGTGGGCAGGCGCATCGCCGTGTTCCTCTTCGTTTTCGAGGTCGTGGGAGCGGGATGGGGGAGGCGGCTCATTTCTCCCAGCGCGCCGCCGCCGCGTCGTCGTGGTCGCGGGCGTCGACCCAGCCGCCGGTGGTGCCGTCGTGCCTCTCCTCCTTCTTCCAGAAGGGGGCGCGGGTCTTGAGGAAATCCATCAGGAATTCGGCCGCTTCGAAGGCGGCGACCCGATGCGACGAGGTGGTGATGACCAGCACGATCGGTTCGCCCGGGGCGATGCGGCCGTGGCGGTGGACGGCGGTGACGCCGAGGAGCGGCCAGCGTTCGATCGCGGCGCGCGCGGTGCGCTCGATCTCGGCTTCGGCCATGCCCGGATAGTGTTCGAGCTCGAGCGCGGCGAGCTCGCCGCCTTCCGAGCGGCACAGGCCGGTGAAGGTGACGACCGCGCCGACGTCGGTGCGGCCCTCGGTCAGCCGGGCGGTTTCGGCCGCGACGTCGAAGGCTTCGCGCTGGACGCGGACCGTGAGGGGGACGTCGACCATGTCTCGCCTCCTGCTGAGGGGCGCCGATCGCCGCCGCACCCGCTCCGGCTCGCCGCTTTCGCCGCGGGCGTTCCTCGAGTGTGACGGTACCGTCGCAGCCCCGCGTTCCGACCCGCGGGCCGGAACCGCTCTTCACCCGCCGGTCATCGGCGGGAACAGCGCCACTTCGCTCACCCCGGCGAGCGGGGTGCCGGGGGCGGCGTGGACCTGATCGCAGGCGACGCGGATGACTTCCGGACGCTCCAGCGCCCAGTCGTATTCCTCGCCGCGGCTCTTGAGCCAGAGGAGGAGGTCGGTGGTCGTCGCCACCTCGGGGGGCGGGTCGACGACCTCCTCGGCCTTGCCGATACGTTCGCGCACCCAGGCGAAATAGCGGATCTTCATGGGTTTTCGTTGATCACGTGGCCGATGCCGGAACGGAAGTAGTCCCACCCGGTGTAGAGGGTGAGGATGGCGGAGATCCACAGGAGAACGTAGCCGGTCTCGATCGTCCAGGGAAAGACGGGGACGCCGGCCGGCCCGGTGATGAAGAAGCCGAGGGCGAGGAGTTGCACGGTCGTCTTCCACTTGGCGAGCCAGGTCACCGGCACCGAGACCCGCAGCTCGGCGAGATATTCGCGCAGGCCCGAGACGAGGATCTCGCGGCACAGGATGATGACCGCGGCGATGACCGAAAAGCCCTCGATCGAGCCGTCGGCTACGAGCACCAACAGGCAGGAGGAGACCAGCAACTTGTCGGCGATCGGATCGAGCATGCGGCCGAGTTTCGACTGCTGCTGCCAGATGCGGGCGAGATAACCGTCGAAGAAGTCGGTGATGGCCGCCGCGGCATAGATGGCGAAGGCGATCCAGCGCGACGTGAAGGTCGGCATGGAGGGCAGCGTGAAGCAGGCCACAACGACGGGGACCGCCAGAATGCGACCGTAGGTGAGGATGTTGGGCAGGCTCAGCGCGGACATGGGATTCCTCGTCGACCTGCCAGTCAGAGCATGGCGCGCGGGGGGGCGTCAACCGCCGTGGAACGCGGGTGAGACCCGACCGGAGATACGAGCGGATCCGCGCTTCTCACCCTTCCGACTGATGGAACCAGCCGTGGATGGTCTCGGCCATGGCTTCCGAGATGCCCGGCACTTCCATCAGGTCGCCGAGGCCGGCGCGGCCGATGGCCTTCACCGTGCCGAAGTGGTCGAGCAGTGCACGCTTGCGGGTCGGGCCGATGCCGGGAATCTCGTCGAGGGTCGATTGGCGGATCGCCTTGGAGCGCTTGGCGCGGTGGGTGCCGATGGCGAAACGATGGGCCTCGTCGCGCAGGCGCTGGACGAAGTAGAGCACCGGATCGCGCTCGGGCAGCATGATGTCGGGCCGATCGAAGAAGAAGAACTTCTCGCGGCCGGCGTCGCGGTCCGGGCCCTTGGCGATGCCGACGAAAGCGATCTCTCCGCCGATGCCGACCTCTTCCGCCACTTGCCGCGCGATCTCCAACTGGCCCTTGCCGCCGTCGACGAGAATCAGGTCGGGCCATGGGCCGAAGCCGTTCTCGTCGCGCGGCGCGGCGTCGCGGGTGCCGTGTTCCTTGACGAGGCGGGAGAGGCGGCGGGTCAACACCTCGCGCATCATGGCGTAGTCGTCGCCGGGCGTCGTCTCCGCCGATTTGATGTCGAACTTGCGGTACTGGCCCTTCACGAAGCCCTCGGGGCCGGCGACGATCATGCCGCCGACGGCGTGCGTCCCCATCACGTGGGAGTTGTCGTAGACCTCGATTCGCTTCGGCGTCTCGGCGAGCGCGAAGGCGCGGGCGACGCCCTCCATCAGCTTCGCCTGGGACGAGGTCTCGGCGAGTTTGCGACCGAGGGCCTCGCGGGCGTTGAGGAGGGCGTGGTCGACGAGGTCCTTCTTCTCGCCGCGCCTGGGGTGGGCGATCTCGACGCGGTAGTCCGAGCGCTCGGAGAGGGCCTGCTCGAGCAGCTCGCGTTCCGGCGTGTCGTGGGAGAGCAGGATCAGGCGCGGCACCGGCTTGTCGTCGTAGAACTGGGCGACGAAGCTCTCCAGGATCTCCGCCGGCTCGAGCGTGCGGTCGGCGCGCGGATAGAAGGCGTGGTTGCCCCAGTTCTGGCCGGTGCGGAAGAAGAACACCTGGATGCAGGTCTGGCCGCCGTCCTGATGAAGCGCGAAGACGTCGGCCTCCTCGACCCCTTGCGGGTTGATGCCCTGATGGGCCCGGACGTGCGAGAGGGCGGCGAGGCGGTCGCGGTAGACGGCGGCGCGCTCGAAGTCGAGGTCTTCCGCCGCCGCGTGCATGGCTTCCGCCAACTCGGCCTGCACCGCCTTCGACTTGCCGGCGAGGAAGCGCTCGGCCTCGTCGACGAGAACGCGATAGTCGGAGAGCGAGATCTCGGCCGTGCAGGGCGCGGCGCAGCGTTTGATCTGGAAGAGCAGGCAGGGCCGCGTGCGGCTGTCGTAGACCGCGTCCGAGCAGGTGCGGATCAGGAAGGCCTTCTGCAGCGAATTGATCGTGTCGCCGACGGCTCCCGCCGAGGCGAAGGGTCCATAGTAGGCGCCCTTGCGCCGGCGCGGGCCGCGGTGCTTGACCAGCGCCGCCGCTTCGTGGTCGCCGGTGACGAGGATGTAGGGGAAGCTCTTGTCGTCGCGCAGGAGTACGTTGAAGCGCGGTCTGAGGCGCTTGATCAGGTTGGCCTCGAGCAGCAGCGCCTCGGTCTCGGTGCGGGTCTGGACGAATTCCATGCCCCGGGTCTCGCGCACCATGCGCAAGATCCGAGCGGTGAGCCCTTGGCCGCGGGTGTAGGCCACCACCCGCTTCTTCAGGTTCCGCGCCTTGCCGACGTAGAGGACGCCGCCCTCGCCGTCGACCATGCGGTAGACGCCGGGCGCGTTGGGGAGGCGCTTGACCTGATCGGCGATGATCTCGACGCCGGAGAGCGGTGTGGCGGCGGCGTCGGGCGCGGCCGCATCGAGGCCGTCGGCGCGGGCGGGCAGGTCGGGAGCGGCTGCGTCGTCGTCGGTCATCGGGGCGATCGGGCGTGCCGACCGGCGAATCCGGTCGGACGAGGTTCACATATGGCGCAGCCGCGCCGTCCCCGCCAGTCTCGCGGTGACGACCGGGCCGGGCTCAGACGTAGATCTCGGCCATCTTGCGCCAAGCGGAGCCGCGATGGGCGCGACCGTCCCAGATCTCCAGTCGATGCGGGACCGACTTGGCGGCGAGAATGGAGGAGAGGCGGCGGTTGTCGCCGAGGAAGGGGTCCTCGGCGCCGATCACCAGGACGATGTCCATGCGGCGCAGGTGGTCGAGACGCCAGGTGCACTCCAGACCGGGCAGGTAGTGGTTGGGCATGTGGAAATAGACTTGATCGTCGTAGTGGCCGGCCATCAGGTCGCCGAAGTGCTCGACGTCGCGGGTGAGATCGTAGCGTCCGGAGAAGGCGGCGAGCTTGCGGAAGAGATGGGGGTGGCGGAAGGCGATGTCGGCGGCGTGGTGGGCGCCGAGACTGAGGCCGTGGGCGATGGTGCAGTCGTGGGGATTGACCGCGGCCATCAGCGGCATCACTTCCTCCAGCACGTAGCGCTCGTAGGCGTCGTAGCGGCGGACGCGGTCGGGCGGCCACATCCAGTCGGCGTAGAAGGTCTCGTCGGCGAGCCCCTCGAGGCACCAGATCTGCATGTGGCCGGCGTCGATCTTGCCGCGCAGGCGGTCGATCATGCCGAGCTTCTCGTATTCCCAGAAGCGGCCGTCGCGGGTGGGGAAGACGAGGAGTTTCGCTCCGGCGTGGCCGAAGACGAGGAGATCCATCTCTCGCCCGAGACGTTCGCTGTACCAGCGATGGTGTTCGCGCTTCATGGGTCTCCGAAGAAGGAACGGGCGCGGCCGAGACGACGGCTCTCCTGCGCCGATTCCTCCCTATAGTCGAAGTGTCCCGCAGCGAATGTGACGAGTTCCTTGTCGCCGGCCAGCGCGTTGTAGATGGCGAACTGACCGGGCGGCGGCACCGCCGGGTCGAAGAGCGACAGGCCGGCGAGGACCGGGCGGCGGACGAAGCGGGCGGCGGCGGCGGCGTCGTACCAAGCGAGGGTGCTCATCACGTCGCCGTGGCGCGCCTCATAGGCGGCGACGGCGGCGCCGGAGCCGGTCATCGGCAGGCCGAGGCGCAGGGCGTGGTGGCCGAAGGTCGGCCACACCAGTTCGGCGCGGTCGACGCGCTCCTCCCAGGGCAGCATCAGGGCGCCGATGCCGCCGCCGAAGCTGCGCCCCGACCAGCCGATGCGGCCGGCGACCACGGGCTCGAGCGCGAGCAGGGCGGAGACGGCGAGCCAGGCGTCGTCGACGCAGCCGCCGAGGACGTAGCGGTCGCGGTCGTGGATGTCGTGCAGGACGTGCCATTGCGGATCGCTCGACATGCCGGGCAGGGCCGAGCGCGACAGGCCGCGCAGGCAGGGGAAGAGCAGGGCGGTCTCGGGAAGCGTCATGTCGAGATCGGGGCCGTCGCGGCCGCCATAACCGTGGCCGATCACCAGCCCGCGAGTGACCGGCCCCGTCGCCGGACGCAGGAACCAGCCGTGGATGGTGACGCCGCCGGTGGAGGTATAGGCGCAATCGAAGAGGTCGAGACCGAGGTCGTCGAGGCGGCGGCGGTCGGCGAGGCGGGGGGCCGGGTCGACCGCCATGGCGCGGCGGCGGCGCGCCGACCAGAAATCGGCGAAGCCCTCCGGCGGCTCGGGCGGGGCGACGGCGAGCAATTCCGTCAGCCCCATGCCATGGGCGGGATCGAAGGGAAAGCAGTGGGCGAAGGCCGATGCGGAGTGGACGGCCATCACTCGGTCTCGACGACGTCGGGTGTCTTCCAGGCGAGGTGCTGGCCGCCGTCGAGGCAGATCATCTGACCGGTGACCGAACGCGTCTCGACCAGATAGCGGACGGTGCGGCCGAACTCCTCCGGTTCGGGGCCGCGCGCCAGCGGCACGGCGGCGACCTCGCGGGCGAAATCGTCGGGGCTCTGACGGGTGTTGGCGAAGCTCGGTCCGGGGCCGATGGCGTTGACGCGGACACGGGGGGCGAGCGACTGGGCCATGGTGACGGTCGCCGTCCAAAGCGCCGACTTGGCGAGCGTGTAGGAGAAGAACCGCGGGTTGGGCCGAAACACCCGTTGATCGACGATGTTGATCACGTGGCCCTCGACCCCCTCGGGGAGGCGGGCGAGCCAGGCGTCGGTGAGGAGGCAGGGCGAGGCGAGGTCGAGGCGCAGGTGGCGCTCGACCCGGGCGAGATCGAGGGCGCCTATCGCGTCGGGCTCGAATTCCGAGGCGTTGTTGATCAACAGGCCGATGGGGCCGAGAGCGTCGACGGCGGCGTCGACGAGGCCGGGGAGGCCGGCGAGATCGGCGAGGTCGGCCTTCACCGGCACGGCGCGTCCGCCGGCACGGACGATCTCGGCCACGACCGCCTCGGCCTCGGCGCGGCTGGAGTTGTGGTGGACCGCGACGCTCCATCCGGCGGCGGCGAGGTCGAGAGCGATCGCCCGACCGATGCGGCGGGCGGCACCGGTGATCATGGCGGAACGGGGGGCGGGAGCGAAGCGCATGAGGGTCTCGGGTGCGAGGGGAATCCGTCTCGCCGACATCCTAATGCGAGGGAGGCGCGGGCGCGAAGTGCTTCTGGCGCCTCGGTTTCGTCCGATCCCGCGACAACGCGTAAACCGTTGGTTCACCATGAAGAAATTCACAGACGGGAAGCCGCGCGGGCCGGTCGGGGCGCCCGATTTTCACCCGAGGTTCGCCACAATCGGCGCGCCAAGTCGTCCCATTCGGGGTTCATACCCGACCAAAGTCGCCGATCGCTCGGTGGTCCGCTCTCACGAAACGGGGGCGCGTGGGACCGCTGGATCCGAAAGGGTCGGGCCCGGCGATGATCGTGTGAATGCGAGGACTCGTGATGACCAATACCTTCCTTCGTGCGGCGCTGGGCTGCGTGGCGCTCGTCGCCGTTTCGGGCGCCGCTCAGGCCGCCGACATGTATCGCAAGGCCCCGCCGGCCACCCCGATCGAGACCCCGGTCTCGGTCTACAACTGGACCGGCTTCTATGCCGGCGCCAACCTCGGCGGCGAATTCATGCGTGATCGCGCCACCGTCGGCGCGGTTCGCGGTTCGCTCAATTCCGGCTCGTTGTTCGGCGGCGTGCAGGCCGGCTACAATTGGCAGACCGGCCCGTGGGTGCTCGGTGTCGAGGGCGACATCGGCTACGGCCGTCCGTCGAAGACCGGTCTCTTCGGCGCCACCACGGTGAAGGCCGAGGAGGGCGTCAACGGTACGCTGCGCGCCCGCGTCGGCCATGCCTTCGACCGCACCCTCGTCTACGGCACCGGCGGTCTCGCCGTCGCCAACTTCTCCACCACCGCGACCAACGTCGGCGGCACCCAGAAGATCGACTCGACCCGCGTCGGCTATGCCGTCGGCGCCGGCATCGAGCATGCCGTCACCAACAACATCTCGGTGAAGGGCGAATACCTCTACGAGGGCTTCGGCTCGTCACGCAACACCTTCGCCGTGCCGGCGGTGACGACGCGTCAGTCGCTGTCGGACCACATCGTCCGCGTCGGTGTGAACTACAAGTTCTGATCCGAGAAATACGTTCATCTTTCGATGTTCGTCGACCGGCGGAGCGCAGACGCGCTCCGCCGGTTCCATTTCGTCGTGATACTTCAGGAAATTCGTTTGCTTGCGATCCGTCTCGAACATCGGGTTCAATTAACCTTGTTTCTGAACGAGAACTTAACCGCCTCGCGGCGATCATGGTCAACGAAATCCTCCGATGTCTCGGAGAATTCGCAACATCGACGATCGAAGGTCAGGTCCATGTTCCGTGTCACGCTCGCTCTCGCCACCGCCGCCGGTCTCGCGGTGATCGCCCCGGCGGCAGCCGCCGACATGTACGGCGCCCCGCCGGCCCAACCCTATTCGGGCTACGCGGCGCCGGCCCCCGCCACCAACTGGAGCGGCGTCTACGCCGGCGCCCAGGCCGGCCACGCCTGGGGACCGTCGACGCTGAACGGTACGCAGGTCGGCCTCTACGCCGGTCTCAACACCAACGTCGGGCAGAACGTCATCGCCGGCGTCGAGGCGGATCTCAACGTCTCGGGGCAGACCGCCAGCCGCATGGTCGGCGGCAATCTCTACAAGTACAGCTCCGACTGGAACGCCTCGATCCGTCCGCGCATCGGCGTCGGCTTCGACAAGGTGATGCCCTATGCCACCGCCGGCATCGCCTTCTCCGACGACACGATCAAGGCGCTCGGCACGTCGAGCAGCTCGGTCAAGATCGGCTATGCCGCCGGTGCCGGCGTCGAGGCGCAGGTCACCGACCGGATCTCGGTCAAGGGCGAGTTCATCCACCTCGGCTTCGGCCGCTCCACCCACGTGCTTCCCGGCGCGGTGGTGGCGCGCTCGTCGGTCAACAGCAACATCCTGCGCGCCGGCGCCGCCTACCGCTTCTGAACGCCTCGCTCGGACGGCGAAACGAAAAGGCCCCGCCGGTCGGTCGACCGGCGGGGCCTTCGCACGTCCGGGCCGTGGAGTTCAGGGCACGAAGCGGGTCTTCTCGAAGGCGGGAACACGGGCGGCGAAGCCGTCGAGCCAGGCGACGAGCCGCGGGTGGCTCTCGCGCCAACGGCCACCGTGGCGCAGGTCGAGGTACCCGAGCGCGCAGGCGAGCGCGATGGTGCCGACGGTGAGCGGCGCGTCGATCGTCGGCGGTTCCGCGTCGAGCGCGGCGAGGGTGCGGTCGATCTTGCCCTGCTGGTGGGCGAGCCAGGAGAGGCTGCGCTCGGTCTCGGTACGGGCTCTGCTCTCGTAGACGATGAGGAGCGCCGCGTCGGCGAGACCGTCGGCGAGGGCCTGGAGCCGGAGAGCGGCGAAGCGCGGGCCGGGATCGGTCGGCAGGATGACACCGCCGCCGGCCTTCCAGTCGAGCCATTCGAGGATGACGCGGCTGTCGAAGAGCACGGTGCCGTCTTCGAGGATCAGCGTCGGGATCTTGCCGAGCGGATTCTCGTGGCGGAGGCTGTCCTCCGGATCGGTGGTGTCGGCGAGGCGGATCTCGATTTCTCCCGAGAGACCGAGCTCGGCGGCGGCGATCTTGACCTTGCGGCCGAAGGGGGAAGGGGGCGAGGAACGCAGGACGGGCATGGGCGACCTTCCGGATGCGGCGGGCGCGCCCGCTGGGTGTGGGTCAGTCCTTCGGCCAGACCTTGGGCCAGCCGCCGGGATCGGAGCCTTCGACGCAGTCGCCGGCCATGCGGTACTCCTCCATGGCGAAGGCCCAGTTCTTCCAGCGCCACACGCCGCGTCCGCCGCAACCGCCGCCGGCGCGATGGGTGGCGGTCAGCCGGCCGGCCGCCTCGTCGTAGGCGACGTTGTGGAGCAGGTCGGAGCCCTTCCAGCCGTAGGTCGGATCGAAGAGGGCGAAATATTGGGCGGTGATGCCGCCGATCTCGCCGCTCTCCACCACCCACAGCCGGTAGGAGACGTTGCCCTGGGAGGCGGTGCAGGGGATCGAATAGAGGATGGCGGTCGACGAGAGGACGCCGATCACCGGCTTGAAGGCGCGCAGCAGCGGCGAATTCGGCGCTTCGCAGTCGCTCGCCGAGACGTGTTTGGAAAGCAGGCGCGGCGGCACGCCCATGCGCACCACCAAGGCGGCGCGGCCGGGGTTCGGCGCCGCCTCGAGGCCGCGCGGCGCGACGCCGATGGGCTTCGCGGTGGTGCGGCCGAGTTCGCGATCACTCCAGGCGAGCATGTCGGCGAAGCCGGCGACGTCGACGTCGGCGTCGTGGGGGGCGCCGGTGACGTCGATGTATTCGAACCGCACGCTCTTCGCCGTCGGCAGGGCCTCGACCACGGTGCGGACGACGCCCGTGTCGGTGATCCAGAAGGCTTCGACCCGCTCGAGCGGCAGGTGGCCGGACTTCGGGGCGAGATCGGCGACGCGACGGCCGTCGATCCGCAGCGTCATCGGCCGATCGCGATCGGCGACGGCCCCGGGGGTGGCGAGGCCGATGGCGAGACCGTCGCCGGTCTCGAAGCGGCCGACCATCAGAGCCTGGAGGCCGGAAGCGGAGGGCTTGGACGCGCGGCACACCGGAGCGTCGCAGCGCACCGCCCATCCCTTGAGGTTGGTCTCGGCCGCCACGGCCGAGGTCGAGACGCCGACGCAGAGGAGAGCGACGGTGGAGAGCCGGCGTTCCATGATCAGTTCGCTCCGCCGCGGACGGCCGGCATGTAGAGCCGGTCGAGGCGACAGGACCGACGTTCGGTCTCGCCACAGTCGACGAAGGCGGAGAGGTCCTTCTTCAGGCAGATGCGCACCTCCTGCAGGCGGCGGGCGTCGCACTGGACGGAGATCTCGTCGGGATCGAGCCCCTTGTTGACGGCGAGGAAGGCGGCCTCGACCTCGCGGGTCGACACCATGCGCGGCCGCGGCAGGTCCTTGAAATCGTCGGGGATGCGGATCTTCTCGGCGAGCTTGCGGATGATCCGCAGGTAGGCCTCACCGGAGAGGCCGGAGCAGGTGCCGTGCTTGCGCCACTCGTGGGCGACGAGGCCCGGGCTCGGCATCAGGTCGAGGATGTCGCGGATCTGCTCGCGGGTCGGCGGCTCGGCGCGGGTGTCGCAATCGGCCGGCCACCCGCGATGGTACTGCGGCCAGAGACCGTGGACGACGAAGGAGAACGGCCGGGCGCACTGGGCGTCGCCGCGGGCGTTGCCGGTCGCCTCGCACCAACTCGGCGACCACGACAGCGACAGCACCCAGAGATCGAAGTCGCCCGGTCGTCCGCGGCTCTGCGCCGCTGCCGGATCGGTGCCGAGGAGCGCGAGGAGCAGTGCGGCGAAGGCGAAGACGGCGCGCGCCATGAGTAGCGGTCCTCTCGGAAAGGATCGTCGACGGGTGTACGAGACGGGAAAGGTCACCACCAACGGCGGGTGGTGCGGCAGGCGCCGTCGTGAACGCGCCACGGGTCGTGACCGGCGACGCAGAACTCGACCTCGTCGGGGATCCAGGCGAGGCCAGGGCCGGCGAAGCCGACGCCACCGGCGACCACCCAGGTGAGGGTGGAGCGGCTGCCGTCGGAAAGGGTCACGCGGGCGGCGCACCAGCGGCGCGGGATCGGGCTCGGCCGGTCGACGGAGGCGTGGACTTCGCGGATCTTCGCCACGCCGACGATGGCGAGGTCGCGCTTCTCGACCCGAGCGGCGCCCCAGGTGAAGCGATCACGGATCTTCGACAGGGTCCACTCGTCGTCGCAGGAGGGGACGCCGGCGAGTCGAACCTCGGCCGTGGTCCCGGCGAGGGCGGGGACGGCGGCGAGGCCGAGAAACAGAGCGGCGCCGAAGGCGAGGCGGCGGGCGGTGATTGCGCGGATGAGGCGGCGGCGCATGAGGCGACTCCCGAAACGGCGGTTCGAACCGTCGGCTGCGACGATGGGGGAGGCTCGCTCGGGGGTCAAGCCGCGAATGCGGCGGTCGCGAAGAGCGTGTCGCGCCGCGACGATCCGGCGCTGTCGCAGCGCGCCGGCGCGGTGCATGCTCGCGGCGGCGAGGCGATCGCCGGTGGTCGGGCGGGGGCTCGGCGACCGGCGCGCGCCATCTCGGGGGGAAGCGATGAACGATCGTGCGGCGGTGCTCTTCGTCTGTCTCGGCAACATCTGCCGCTCGCCACTGGCGGAGGCGGCGCTGCGGGCGGAGGCGGCGCGGGCGGGGTTCGAGGTCACGGTCGATTCGGCCGGAACCGCCGGTTGGCACGTCGGCCGCCCGCCCGATCGCCGAGCCCGGGCGACGGCGCGCCGCCACGAGGTCGACATCGACGGCCATCGGGCGCGGCGGGTGGACGTCGACGACTTCCATCGCTTCGATCACGTGGTGGCGCTCGACCGCGACAATCTCGCGGCCCTCGCGGCGCTGCGTCCGGCGGGGGCGAAGGCGCGCCTGTCGCTGCTCTTCGATCATGTCGTCGGACGCGAGGGCGAGGAGGTCGCCGACCCCTACCACGGCCCCGACGAGGGTTTCGAGACGACCTGGGCCGAGGTGTGCGAAGGCGCGCGCGGGTTGGTGCGGGCGATCCGCGGCGGGTGAGACCGCCGGGCATCGACCGCGGGCGGCATCAGTTGCAGCCGTTGTGGAGCTTCCACTTCTCCTCGTGGCCGATCGCCTTGGCGAAGTCGGGAACGCGGCAGCGCGCCTCTTCTTCCGGAGAAACCGGACGGCCGGCGCCCGCCTCCGGCACCATCGGGCGATGCGTCCCGCCGCCGAGCAAGGGGGCGACGGCCCACAGTGCCACCGCGAAGACGACCGGAGCGGCGACCTGGCCGGCGCTCAGGCGCTGGATTTCGCTGTGCTCGCGCGTCTCGCAGGCGTCGCCCGGGCAGAGTTCGGTCTTCTTTCGCGACAGCAGTCGGTGCAGTCGGCAGCCGATGCAGATGCCGAACACGCTCTCGAAGAAGAGGAGGACGAGACAGAGGAGGCAGATCCCGAGATTGATCGGGCCGCGGACGTCGCGGATCACCACCAGCCACAGCATCGCGCCGGCGAGCAGGAGGCCGATCGTCCAGGCGAAACGCTTCTGCGGCGCCCCGACCAGTTCGGGTCGCTGCCCGCGCACGGCGATGCGGCCGAGGATCAGGGACGGCGACCAGCGCGGGTTGATCAGGACGCGGATGGTGAAGTCGAGCAGGAAGGCGACGATCACCAGTTTGGTCGGGGTGAAGTCGCCGGCGAACCAGGCGTTCATGAAGGCGACGACGGCGACCGCGAACATGATGCCGGCGCCGGCGCGGACCTCGCGCTCGTTGAGTACCGGGACCGAATGGGCTTCGACCCTCTCACCGAACCCGAACAATGCGCTCATCCGTCGTCGTCTCCTTCGATCCGTTCGAACCAGCTTCCGGTGTTCCACGGCGGCGGACAAGGGGGTGTGTGGCGCGGATCACGCGATCGTCATGGCGGGGCGGCGGTTCCCGGCCGGGCTCACTCCGGCACCAACCAGCGCCAGCCGGCCGAAGCGCCCGGGCCGGTGGCGAGGCGGTCGGCGAGGGCGGGAAGGAGGACGTCGAGTTCCTCGGCGAGTTTCCACGGCGGATTGACGATGAGGAGGCCGTTGGCGGTCAGCGGCCCGTCGGCGCGGATGGCGGCGGTGGCCAGTTCCACCGCCATGACCCTGCGGATCCCGGTGGCGGTGACCGCCTCGTGGAAATGGGTGAGGGCGCGGCGGCCCTTGATCGGGTGCCAGATCAGGTAAGTGCCGGTGGCGAAGCGCTTCACCGCTTGGACGAGGCCGGCGACGATCCGTTCGAATTCCCCTTCCTTCTCGAAGGGCGGGTCGATCAGCACCAGGCCGCGGCGTTCCTTGAAGGGCAGAAAGCTCTTCACCGCCATCCAGCCGTCGAGTTCGACGACTTTGACGCGGGCGTCCCCGGCGAAGAGGTCGGCGAGGGTGGCGGCGTCGGCCGGGTGCAGTTCGACCACGGTGGCGCGGTCATCGTGGCGCAGACCGCTGCGTATCACCAGCGGCGACCCCGGCCAGCGCGTCAGGCGGGCGGCGGTCAGGTGTTCGGGCCGGGTGAGCCCCACCGCGCTCGCCACCGCGCCCAGCCAGGGCTCGAGCAGCCGGGCGACGGGCTCGGGAAAGGGCGCGGCGACGATGCGGCCGATGCCGCCTTCCCACTCTCCGGTCCGCCCCGCCTCGTCGCCGGAGAGATCGTAGAGGCCGATGCCGGCGTGGGTGTCGAGGACTCGGAACGGGGTCGGCTTCGCCGCGAGATGGACGAGGATGCGGGCGAGCACCGCGTGCTTGAGCACGTCGGCGAAGTTGCCGGCATGAAAGGCGTGGCGGTAGTTCATCGGCGTTCTCGTCGGCGAGCAGAAGGGGCGGCGCGACGGCCGGCGACGAGGCGCCCGCCCGCGGCGAGGGGGAAGTGTGACGAAAAACCCTCCCGCGCGGGCGCGGGAGGGTTCGAACATCGTCGTCGGCGTGGCACATCACCCGCCGCGACCGATCACGACACCGCCGAGGCCGCGGACTTCCCCGCGGCGGCGATGCGTCGGATCGCGATCACTCTTCGTCCGAATGGCCGTAGTCGTCGCCGGCGTCGGCCTGGGCTTCGCCCTCGGCACCGCCCTCGAGCGGCTGGAGGTTGACCGCCTTGGGGCCCTTGCCGCGCTTGTCCGGCTCGGTCTCGAAGGAGATCTTCTGGCCCTTGTCGAGGGTGCCGAGGCCGGAGCGCTCGACCGCCGAGACGTGGACGAACACGTCGGCGCCGCCCTCGTCCGGAGTGATGAAGCCGTAGCCCTTCTCGGCATTGAAGAACTTCACGGTGCCGTTCTGGCGCGGACCACGCTCGACCGGGGTACGCGGACCGCGCGGGCCGCCGAAACCACCTTCTTCACCGCCGCCGCCGAAGGAGCGCCGCGGACGGAACCCGCCTCCTTCGCCGCCACCGAAGCCGCCGCGATCACCGCCGCCGAAGCCACCGCGATCACCGCCACCGAAGCCGCCGCGTCCACCGCCGCCGCCGCCGAAGCCGCCGCGATCGCCGCCGCCGAAGCCGCCGCGGTCACCACCACCGAAGCCGCGATCACCGCCGCCGAAGCCGCGATCCCGGTCACCGAAGCCGCGATCGCCACCGCCGAATCCACGATCGCCGCCGAAGCCTTCGTCACGACCACGCCCGAAGCCGCCGCGGTCGCCGCCACGCCCGCCGCCGAAACCACGATCCCTCATTCCAAGTCCTTTCCCGCGGGGGTCTGCCCCTTCGAACGACATTTCACCCCGTGACGGAAGATGTCACGGGGGAAGACCAGGCAGTCACGTTACACGTCGGGACTGGATTGCGCTGTTCATCTCGTGACCGGATTCTCCAAAGGAGGATCACCCCGATTCACAGATCCGGTCGCGCCGACCGTCTCGCCCAAGTTCCGAACCGCCGCCTCGATATTTTATGGACGATAAGGCGAGAAAGGGCAAGGGTGCGGCGGTGGAATCACCTGATCCGCTGCTTGGTTTGCTTGACCGTTCGTTGCGTGGCCTGGGGCGCGAGCGGGGCGTGGGCGCGGGCGGATCGTTCCCGACGCGACCAGACGACGACGTTGCGGTAGACGCGCAGGTCGATCTCGGGCGGCAGACGGTAGCTCTGGTCGCCCTCCGCCTTCTTCAGCTTGCCGAGCGAGACGTGCTTGGTGTCGGTCAGATCCTCGCCGTTGCCGAGCCGGTCGATCGCGACCAGCCAGATCTCGAGATCGCGGCCGGGGGTGACGGAGAGCTTCTCGAGCTTCAGCTCCGACGTGGCGAGGCGGGCGATCGCCCGACCTCCCGCCTTCTCGCCGGGCGCGCCGGGACGGAAGCCGCCTTCGAGCACCGAGGCGGGGGGGAGCGGCGCCGGCTTCGCGGGGGCGGCGAGAGGGCTCGGCGGGGGCACGGCGGCGTTCAGTGGGGGGCGGCGCTTGTCGACGACGACGGGTTCGGGCGGGATCTCCGCGATCGGACGTTGCGGGCCGGGGACGGCGGCCGGCGGTGTCTCGGTGCCGGCGGCCACGGACCCGCGCCCCGAGGAGAGGGCGACGGCCAGAGCCGTCAGCATCGCGGTGGCGATGAGCGTGGTGGCGCGCATGAACGTCCTCGTCTCGACGGGCCCGGTTGCGACCGACATAGTACGACGGCCGGCCGGTTGCGAGTCGTGGTGGTACGACTGGCGGATTCGTGATCGCCTCCGCGACCGGGCGGACTACGCCGGCGTTCCGACGAGGTAGACCATGAGTGACGCCCCCTCCGCCCCGCAACTGCGCCTCGCCGTCGTGCCGGTGACGCCGCTCGAGCAGAATGCGGCGATCCTCTTCGACGACACCAGCAAGCGGGGCGTGGTCACCGATCCGGGCGGCGATGCGCCGCGGCTCCTCGATGCGCTGGAGAAGCTCGGGGTGACGGTCGAGAAGATCCTGATCACCCACGGCCACTTCGATCACGCTGGCGGCGCCGCCGACCTCAAGGAGGCGCTGGAGCGGCGGTACGGTCGGCCGGTGCCGATCGAGGGGCCGCACCGCGACGACGCCTTCCTGCTCGAGCGTATCCCCGAATCGGGCGCACGCTGGGGCGTCGGCGGGCTCAGGGCCTGCGTCTCGGACCGCTATCTCGAGGACGGCGACGAGGTGAGCTTCGCCGGAGTGGTGCTGAAGGCGGTTCACTGTCCGGGCCACTCGCCCGGCAGCATCGTCTATTTCCAGCCGGAGGTGCGTCTGGCGATCGTCGGCGACGTCATCTTCGCCGGGTCGATCGGTCGCACCGATCTGCCGCGCGGCGACCATGCGACGCTGATGCGGTCGATCCGCGAGAAGCTGCTGCCGCTCGGCGACGACGTCGGTTTCCTGCCCGGCCACGGGCCGACCTCGACGCTCGGGGCGGAGCGGGCGAACAATCCCTTCCTCGTCGACGACTGACGGCGAGAGAGAAGGCGCCGGCCGGCGGTCGGCCGTGGCGGTCCGGTTGCGCTTCAGGCGTCGGCGCGCACCGCCGCGAGGCCCTCCTCGAGCAGGTCGCCGACGTTGGGGATGCCCATCAGGTAGCGGGCGGTGGAGCGCACGGCGCGTTCGTGGGCGCGGCGGATGGCGACGGGCCATTCCTCCGATTCGAAGTCGCCGCGACCGATCCACACCAGCGCCACCAGTTCGGCCTGCTCGTCGATGTTGAGCCCCTCGATGACGCCGCGGATCTGGTCCTCGGTGCCGTCCTCGGCGATGTCCTCGAAGAGGTGGCCGGCGCCCGACTCGTAGCTGTCCTCGCCGCTGTCGAATTCGGCGTCTCCGTCCTTGGAATCGAGCAGACGGAGGTGCTCGACGAGGTCCAGGACCTTCTCGACCGAGATCTCCATGATGTCCTCGCTTTCCGACGGGGTTCTTCGCCGTCTCGCGACGTCATCATGGGCCGGACGCGGATCCGGGGCCTTGAGCGGGATCAAAATCACGGGAGGGGGCGGTTCGTCGGGCGGCGCTCATCTTTCGTCAACGCGGCCGTCGGATCGTCGGGGAGACTTCCGAATCGAGGTTCTCCGCCATGTCCGGGTCACTCGCCGGTCACGTCCTGCCGATCGTCCTGCTGCTCGTCTCCAACGTGTTCATGACCTTCGCCTGGTACGGCCATCTCGCCCATGCCCATCGACCGCTGTGGATGGTGGTTCTGGTCAGCTGGGGCATCGCCTTCTTCGAATACTGCGTCGCCGTGCCGGCCAACCGCTGGGGCCACGCTTTCTATTCCGCGGTGGAGCTGAAGACCATCCAGGAGGTGGTGACACTCCTCATTTTCGGCGTTTTCTCCTTCGTCTATCTGAAGGAGCCGCTGAGCTGGAATCACATGCTCGGCTTCGGACTGATCGCGCTCGGCGCGGCACTCGTCTTCCAGAAGTGGTGATCCTCCGATGTTCCCTCTCCATGTCGAAGTGGTCGGCTCGATCGCCGCGCTGCTCACGACCCTGTGCTGGCTGCCGCAGACGCTGCGCGCCGTCAGATCGCGCGACACCGCATCGTTGTCGCTCTCGACTTTCGCGGTCTTCGTCGCCGGGATCGTGCTGTGGCTGGTCTACGGCATCCTCATCGGCTCGTGGCCGGTGATCTTGGCCAACGTCTTCTCGCTCGGTCTCAATCTGACGATCGTGGTGCAGAAGCTCCGGCACGGGTGAGCCGGGCGAGGGAGGCCCCCGCCCGGCCCGGTCAGCGGTTGTCGGGCTGCGAGCGGACGGCGCGGCGGCCGAACTCGGAGACGACATAGGGGGCACCGCCCTTCGAGGCGATCAACCGGCGACGGCGGAGCCGTTCGAAGGTGGGGAGATCGCAATCGACGAAACGGTTGCCGTCGCGGTCGAGGCAGTCGACGGCGACGATGCGGCGGCCGTCACGGTGGTGACGGATACAGCCGCCCTGGGCCAGCACGTGCAGCACGCGCTGTTCCTCGCGGGAGATGTTCAAGGCTCTCTACCCTCGGTGAGGCACAGGTGACGAGCGCCGAACCGCGATCGCGGTCTTCGGCCTCACTTCGACGCGCCCCGCGGCGCGTCACCTCACGCGGTCTCCGGCATCCAGCCTCCATAGAGCGGACGAAGGGATACTCCCGACGGGTGGGCGAAGCAACACCTTCTCGCCTTTCCGCCGCGTCGGGAGGGCGCGCGGAGCGGCCGAAAGCGCTTGCCCGAGAGGCGATGGGAGACTAGGGTCCGGCCGGTTCCGCGGGGCGGCCAGAGCGGCTCGCGCGGTCCGATTCAATCGTTCCGTATCCCTCTTCTCAGGAGCCCCGTCATGGCCTTCCTCGCCGACAGCCTCTCGCGCATCAAGCCGTCCGCCACGATCGCCGTGACGAACAAGGCGCGCGAGCTGAAAGCCGCCGGCCGCGACGTCATCGGGCTCGGCGCCGGCGAGCCGGACTTCGACACGCCCGACAACATCAAGGAAGCCGCGATCAAGGCGATCCGCGACGGCCAGACCAAGTACACCGCGGTCGACGGCATTCCGGAGCTGAAGAAGGCGATCGTCGACAAGTTCGCCCGCGAGAACGGCCTCGTCTACAAGCCGTCGCAGGTGTCGGTGGGGACGGGCGGCAAGCAGGTACTCTACAACGCCCTGCTCGCCACGCTGAACCCGGGCGACGAAGTGATCATCCCGGCGCCCTACTGGGTCTCCTACCCGGACATCGTGCTGCTCGGCGGCGGCTCGCCGGTCTTCGTCGAGGCCGGCATCGAGACCGGCTTCAAGATGACGCCGGCGGCGCTGGAAGCGGCGATCACGCCGAAGACCAAGTGGCTGATCTTCAACTCGCCGTCGAACCCGTCGGGCGCCGCCTACACCGCGGCCGAGATCAAGGGGCTGACCGACGTGCTGATGCGTCACCCGCAGGTGTGGGTGATGTCGGACGACATGTACGAGCACCTCGTCTACGACGACTTCGTCTTCGCCACCCCGGCGCAGGTCGAGCCCGGCCTCTACGATCGCACCCTGACGGTCAACGGCGTGTCGAAGGCCTATTGCATGACCGGTTGGCGCATCGGCTACGGCGCCGGTCCGGAACAGCTCATCAAGGCGATGGCGACGCTGCAGTCGCAGTCGACCTCCAACCCGTCGTCGATCGCCCAGTGGGCGGCGGTCGAGGCGCTGAACGGGCCGCAGGGCTTCATTCCCGAGCACAACAAGGTTTTCAAGGAACGCCGCGACCTCGTCGTGTCGATGCTCAACCAGGCCAAGGGCCTCACCTGCCCGACGCCGGAGGGCGCCTTCTACGTCTATCCGTCCTGCGCCGGCACGATCGGCAGGACGGCGCCGTCGGGCAAGGTGATCGGCTCGGACGACGACTTCGTCACCGAACTGCTCGAGGCGGAGGGCGTCGCGGTGGTGCAGGGCTCGGCCTTCGGCCTCGCGCCCCATTTCCGCATCTCCTATGCGACCGCCACCTCGGCGCTCGAGGAAGCCTGCAAGCGCATCCAGCGCTTCTGCGGCAACCTGCGCTGAGCGATCGCGCGAACGACGACACGCGACGAGGCCCGTCGGAGCGATCCGACGGGCCTCGTCGCATTCGGGCCGGAGCTCTCACTCGCAGGCGCAGAGGTAGTTCGGAGCGGCGACCTCCTTGCCGCCATAGCCGACCCAGCAGGCCTTCGCCCAATTGGGCTTCAGGTTGTAGCCGGGGCGATAGCCGTTCATGTCGGTGGCGCAGACGGTGAACTGGTCGTTGGTCTGGCGGCCTCCCGGCACGTGGATGCCGGAGACGACGGGGGACATGTTTCGGGCGCGGCAGACGTCGCCGCAGAAGCGTCCATCGCCGGCGAACCATTGAACGCCGTCGCCCGGCGAGGCGGCGGCGGGCAGCGCGAGGAGCGGCAGGGCCGTCAGGGCGGCGAGAGCGAGCTTGCGTTTCATCGAAGGTCTCCTGGGATGCCGCCTCGACGGGAGGCCTCGGCAGGTGATCTCACCGTAAAATCACGTAGTGTTCAAGCGTCGGCCTCAGCCGGCCTCGTCGCCCTGGCTGGGCGGGACGAACGGCGAGAGCATCACCTTGTCGATGCGGCGGCCGTCCATGTCGACGACCTCGAAGACCCAATCGCCGATGCGTGCCTTGTCGCCCTCGCTCGGGATGCGGTTCAACACCGACAGCATCAGGCCGCCGAGGGTGTGGTAGCCGGAAGGCTCGAGATCCGGCAGGTCGACGAGGCGCTCGAGTTCGTCGATCGGCGTGTCGCCGTCGAACAGCCAGGAGCCGTCGTCGCGCCGGAACGGACCGGAGACGTGCGGGGCGTCGACGTCGGCGAAGTCGCCGGCGATGCCCTCGACGATGTCGGTCAGGGTGACGAGGCCCTGCAGTCCGCCGTATTCGTCGACGACGAAGGCGGCGTGGACCGGGGTGTCGCGGAAGCGCTCGAGCAGCTTCAGCACCGGCGCCGATTCCGGCACCACCAGCGGCTGCTTCAGATGCGCCTTCCAGTCGAGCGGTCGGCCGGCGACGGCGTCGCGCAGCAGATCCTTCTTGTAGAGAAGGCCGGCCGGCTCGTCGATCGAGATCTCGGCGACGATCATCGCCGAATAAGGGCAGGCGAGAACTTCCTCGAGGAAACGTTCGGGCGGATCGTTGGGGTCGATCCAATAGAGATCGGGCCTCGGCGTCATCACCGCGCGTACCGGCCGGTCGGCGACGCGCATGACGCCCTCCAGCATCTCGCGCTCCTCGGGCTCGAGCACTCCCGATTCGACGCCCTCGGCCAGCACGTGCATCACCTCGTCCTCGGTGACGTCGCCGCCCGTCGGCTCGTCGACCCCGAGAAGGCGCAGGACACGGTTCGAAGTGCCGGTCAGCAGGAGCACGAAGGGCGTGGTGGAACGAGAGAAGATCTCCACCAGCCCGGCGACGCGCAGGGCGATCGGCTCGGGCCGGGCGATGGCGATGCGCTTCGGCACCAGTTCGCCGAAGACAACGGTGACGAAGGTCATGGCGAGCATCACCACGGCGAAGGCGGTCTCGGCCGCTGCCCATGCGAAGGCCGGAAAAGTCGCCGAAAGCCAGTCGGTGAGACGTTGCGACAGTTGCGCGCCGGAGGATGCGCCGGCGACGAGGCCGATCAGCGTGATGCCGATCTGGACGGTGGACAGGAACCGGCCGGGGTGTTCACCGAGGTCCATGGCGCGGCGGGCGCGTTCGTCACCGTCCTCGTGGAGGGCGATCAGACGCGGCTTGCGGGCCGAGACGAGCGCCATCTCGGAGGCCACGAAGAACGCGTTGATGAGCGTGAGAAACAGGAAGATCGAGAGTTCGACGATCAACATCCAAGAAGTCGGGCAGGGCCCCTCCGAACCAACACGGCGCGGACCATACCATGTTTCGGCGGCGGCGGGGGGCGGATCGCCGGATTCCCGCGACGGCGCGAAGTGGAGTGGTGGCTAAGGAGTGTTGCGGATCGCAGAATCGCCGAGTGTGCCGTGCAACGGCGCTCCGAAACCGGAATTAATACATATTCGTCAATCCCTTGTTCCGAAGGCGAAGAGGGCCTCCGACCGCGGTGCAGCGACGATTGCGGAGCGCTCCGGGGTCGGCCCGTCTTGTCAGGCGGCGAATTCGGCGCAACGATCCGCCCCGGCGACGGGCCTCGCGACGAGGCTCTGGCGCCGTCCTCACCGCGGCGGAGCGCGTCCGTCGCGGAGCACAACGATCAGAACATAAAGAGAACTGGAGACCGTCATGACCGACGCCAACGGAGGGACGAACAGCGGCAGACGAGGTGGCCCCCGGTGCGTGGCGCTCGTGGGGCCCTTCGGCAGCGGCAAGACGACGTTGCTGGAAGCCATTCTCGAACGCACGGGGGCCGTGACCCGAGCAGGAACCGTGGCGGCGGGCAACACCGTCGGCGACGCGTCGCAGGAAGCTCGCGAGCACCACATGGGTGTCGAACTCAACATCGCGGAATGCGAATTCCTCGGAGATCGGTACACCTTCATCGATTGCCCCGGGTCGGTCGAATATCTCTTCGAAGGTGAAGCCGCATTGGCCGGTGTCGACGTCGCGGTGGTCGTGGCGGAAGCCGACGAGAAGAAGATCCCGGCGCTGCAACTGACCCTGCGCATGCTCGAGGATCGCGAGATCCCGCACATCCTCTTCCTCAACAAGCTGGACAAGACCGAAGGCGGCGTCCGCGAGGTGCTCGAGCTGATGCAGCCGGCGTCGCGCGCGCCGATGGTGCTGCGCCAGATCCCGCTGATCAAGGACGGCGCCACGATCGGGTCGATCGATCTGGCGCTGGAGCGCGCCCACATCTGGCACGAGCACGCGCCTTCCGAGATCACCGCGATCCCGGACGGCGAGAGGGCGGCCGAAATGGAGGCGCGCTACCAGATGTTGGAGCGCATCGCCGACTACGACGACCATCTGATGGAGGAACTTCTCTCCGACGTCGCCCCGCCGATCGATGAGATCTTCGGCGATCTCGGCAAGGAACTGCGCGCCGGCCAGATCTGCCCGGTGTTCATCGGTTCGGCCGAACACGGCAACGGCATCGGCCGCCTTCTGAAGGCGTTGCGTCACGAGGCGCCGGGCCTCTACGAGACGCAGGAGCGCCTCGGGCTCTCCTCCAACGGCGAAGCCGTCGTTCAGGTGATGAAGACCATCCACACGCCGCACGGCGGCAAGCTGTCGGTGGTGCGGGTGTTCTCGGGCAAGGTCGCCGACGGACTCACCCTCTACGCCTCCGACGGGTCGTCGGACCGCATCTCGGGAATCTACAAGCTGGTCGGCAAGGACCAACAGAAGAAGTCCGAGGCGGTGGCCGGCGAGACGGTGGCGCTCGGCAAGGTCGAACCGGCGCAGACCGGGATGACGCTGACCTCCCACAAGGGCGGCATGCCGGAACTCGCCGTCATCGAACCGCCGGCGCCGGTGATGGGCTTCGCCATCGCTTCCGCCGACCACAAGGACGACGTCAAGCTCTCCTCGGTGATCACCAAGATCACCGAAGAGGACCCGTCGCTCAGGATCCGTCAGGATCACGACACCGGCGAAACCCTGCTCGAAGGCCAGGGCGAGATGCATCTGCGCGTCGCGCTCGAGCGATTGGAGCACAAGTTCGGCATCAAGGTGAAGTCGACCCCGGCGAGCGTGCCCTACAAGGAGTCGGTCCACGGTCACGCCGCGGTGCGCGGCCGCCACAAGAAGCAATCCGGCGGCCACGGTCAGTTCGGCGACGTGGCGCTCGAGGTGACCGCCGGCGAACGGGGCTCCGGCTTCGTCTTCGTCGACAAGATCACCGGCGGCGTGGTGCCGCGCCAGTACATCCCGGCGGTCGAAGAAGGTGTCCGCGACTTCCTCGACAAGGGGCTGCACGGCTTCCCCGTCGTCGACCTGCAGGTCTCGCTCACCGACGGCAGCTACCACACGGTCGACAGCTCCGACATGGCGTTCAAGACCGCGGCCCAGATCGGCATGCGCGAGGCGATGGCGAAGGTGCACTCGGTGCTGCTCGAGCCGATCCTCCGGGTGTCGATCACCACGCCCTCGGACGCCACGGCGCGCATCAACCAGATCGTCTCCGGACGGCGCGGCCAGTTGCTCGGCTACGACGGCCGGCCGGGATGGTCCGGTTGGGACGTGGTCGAGGCGCTGATCCCACAGGCCGAGATGGACCATCTCATCATCGAGATCCGCTCGGCGACGCAGGGCGTCGGCTCCTTCACCCAGTCCTTCGACAATCTGGCGGAAGTGGCCGGCCATCTCGCCCAGAAGGTGCTGGAGCGAGCCAAGGCGGCGATGCAGCAGAGCTGATGGGGCCGGGCGGCCCGGCGAGGGCCGCCCTTTCCCCATACGCCGACGGCGCGCTTCCGGAAGGGGCGCGCCGTCGGCGCTTCAACGGCCTGTCGCCGCCAATACGATCAAGACCGCCGTGTTGAATGCCAGTATGGAGAACCAGAACAGAGAGCGAAAGAAATTGAATGCGTTCGGCTTCGTGGCGTTCGTCAGACAATCCCGTGAAAAACTGCCACTCGCCCAGCCTTTGAGATCTTTGTCGGCAAATTTGGCTTCGACTTGGACGATGTAATCGGCGATGGCGAGAAGCGCGAACTCGAGACTCTTCTGTCGGCCGTATCCGACGAGCGCGAGAAACGAAGACAGTATCGGGGCAGCATAACGAGTCGCTCGCCCGCCCATGGCCTCTTGAAGTGTTGGATGGTCGCCGCCGAAGAACCAAGCATAAATCGCAGCGATCGAAACGATGACGATCATCTCGTTCTTTCGGATCTCCGCCAGCGTCATCAGAATCTCGGCGCGCAATGCTCCATATTCCTGAAGATGGAAATCTCGCACGGTGGACTGAGGGGGCTCGATCGGGGCGAGATCGGAGTCGGGAGCTTCCTGCGACGGCGTGTCCATGGCTATCCGTCCGTATCGTCGTTCGACAAATCTCGGGCGACATGATCGGTCGCGGTACCGCTTCTGTCCACGATCGAAGCGAAGGCCCGGTGCGACGGCGGCTCCACCCCGATCACGGGCCTTTGAAGAGTCGTCACCGCCGCCGGCGAAACGAACGCTCCTCGCCCATCGTATGTTGAGCGAACCATCGACGAAGAGGCGACCGATGAAATTCCGTGAGCGACGCTGGGGGATATCCGAATCGCAGGTGACCCCGGAGCGGCTTCTTCTGTCGCGGCGCGAGTTCCTCGGGCGCGGCGTCGGCGCAGCCGGTCTGGCGGCCGGGATCGGGCTCGGTGCGGGTCCGGCGATCGGGGCGCAGGCGAGCGGGGGCGCCGCCCTCGCGGCGGAGCCGAACCCGCGCTTTCGCGTCACCGATCCGCGGACGCCGGAGGCGGAGTTCACGAGCTACAACAATTTCTACGAGTTCGGCTTCACCAAGGACATCGTGCGGGCGGCGGCGCGGCTGAAGACCTCGCCCTGGCGCATCGTCGTCGACGGCGCCTGTGATCATCCGTTCGAGATCGACGTCGACGATCTGCTGAAGAAGGTGGCGTTGGAGGAGCGGATCTGTCGGCTGCGCTGCGTCGAAGCCTGGTCGATGGTTGTGCCGTGGGTCGGCTTCCCACTCGCCGAACTGGTGAAGATGGCCTCGCCCAAGTCGGACGCCGCCTATCTCAGGATGGAGACCTTCCTCGATCCGAAGATGGCGACGATGCAGTCGGCGCCGCAGTATCCTTGGCCCTATGTCGAGGGGCTGACGATCGCCGAAGCGACGAACGAGCTCGCCTTCCTCGCCGTCGGCGCCTACGGGCGGACGCTCGAGAAGCAGAACGGTGCGCCGATCCGGCTGGTGGTGCCGTGGAAGTACGGGTTCAAGTCGGCGAAGTCGATCACCCGCTTCACCTTCACGGCGAAGCGCCCGGTCACCTTCTGGCAAGAACTGGGACCGAGCGAGTACGGCTTCTGGGCCAATGTCAACCCGGAGGTCGCCCATCGCCGCTGGAGCCAGGCTCGCGAGCGCCGCGTCGGCGACGACGAGCGCGTCCCGACGCTGATGTACAACGGCTACGCCGAAGAGGTGGCCGGGCTCTACGCGGGGCTCGGGAAGGAAAAGTTGTTCATGTGAGGCCGGCGAGGGGCCCGGGTGAGAGAGGAACACCGAATGCCGTGTGCGTCATGACGACGTGATATGGTCGAGCGTGGCGAAGGCTGGCGGTGCGCATCTGCGATGGAACGGAAAATCTCGCTCGGTGATCTTCTGCGTGCTCGTCTCTCCGGATCGGATGCGAAGCAGGACGGGATGCATCTGGCGGTCGTCTTCGAAAGCGGCGGGATGAGGAACATCTCGTCGGGGGGAGTTGTGTCGGAGTTTCAAAAGTTGGGCTTGGCCGGAGCCTTCGATTCGTTCCATGGGTCGTCTTCGGGGGCATGCGTTGCTCTTTATTTCGCGGCGGGGCGGGCCGAGGACGGTGTGAAGGTGCTCATCGAAGACATCAACAACCGCGATTTTATCAATATTCTGGATCTTTTCGCTGACGAAGCCGTGGTCAATACTCGGAAAATCGTTCGGGATGTGATTGGAATGCGTCGAAATCCCGAGGCAGATGCGAAGGTCTTGTCTTCCCTTTACGTCGTCGCCACGAGCTTGAGCAGCGGGCTGCCGGTGCGGTTGTTCGGATTCCAAGGACACTCGGACCTGCTCGATGCGATCGAAGGCACGATGAAGATTCCAAACATTCGAAGGCGCGGCTTTCACATCGGGAGAGTTGCCTTTGTCGACGGAGGCATATCGGCTCCGATTCCGTTGTTCTCGGCGATCGAGGCCGGGGCGACCCATGTGCTGGTGATCTGCAATCGAAAGAGGAGCGAATACCGTCCCAAGCCGGTGAAAGCGATCGCCGAGGCTCTGCTTCTGTTGTTGACCTGTGGTGTCACCACGGCGCGCGAATACCTTCGCGCTCAGAGACGTTTCCGGTTCGAGGGCGCGCCCCCCGGAGTCGATGTCGAATGGGTTCTCATACCGGAAGATTCTCCGGCATTCAGTGTCATCGAGATTCGCGAGGACAGGCTCCGGTCGAGGCTGCAGATCGGCAAATCGATTGCGCGTGAGTTCCTCGTAAAATGTGGTCTGGCTCCTATTTGAGTGCGGAAATCGAAAACACCAAAAAGCAGAGCCACGAAACTCCAAAAATCCAATATATTATCGCAAGAGCCAAATCCGTGGTTATTCCATTTTCTTTTCCTTCGGAAATAACTCCCATTTCGGTGAAGAGCTTGCCATCGTATTTGTTTTCTATTTGCGAGCAACGCCTTCTGCAATTCTCGAGATGACTGAAATATCTTTTCTGTGTCAGAGCCGATATGGCGAACATCGCCAGTCCGACGAGTGCGATCGGGATTTCGAAGCTCTTCGGAACGATGTCGAGTTTCGAATCCGGTGCGAACCTGGCGGCGATCAGCGCCATCAAGGCGACATTGGCGGTTACGTATTGCTTCAATGTCGAATATCCGACGTCGACGCCCTTGAAGTAGGCATTCGCCGCTTGTGCGTATTCGACGAGCGCGAACTCAAGCAGATGATTGTTTCGGCTCGACGCGGCTTCATGATCATCGATCGTTTCGGAAGGCATGGTCATGTCTCGGGCTGGTCGGTCGAAAGGCGTTGCCGGTTCTCGGTCTCGCCCCGAACGTTCGATCATTGCGGTTCCGGCGAGACCTCGCCTCTCATCAAGCTCGGCCCGAGGACGTTGATCCGAACGGTTTGGAAATTCCGGGCGTCCTTGCTCAGTAGGTCCACCGCTCCGCCTTGGCGATGAGGAAGTCGCGGAAGACCTTGACGCGGGCGGTGTTGCGCATCTCTTCGGGGTAGACGAAGTAGCAGTCGAAGGCCGGCACGTCGGCTTCCGGGATGAGCTGGACGAGATCGCTCTCGGCGTCGACCAGATAGTCCGGCAGGAGCGCGATGCCGACCGAGCGCTGCACGGCGCGCTTGATCGCCATGACGTTGTTGATCTTCAGGCAGGGCCGGCGCGGCGCGTTGAGCGGCCGACCGGCGGTCTCCAGCCAGTTCATGTCGCGCAGATAGACCGGGGCCGACGAGCCGAAGGTGATGATGCGGTGGGTGTCGAGGTCCTCGATGGTCTCGGGTGCGCCGTGGCGCTTGATGTAGCCGCTCGAGGCGTAGAGGTGGTAGTGGATCGAGAACAGCTTGCGCTGGATCAGGTCCGGCTGCACCGGCTGGCGGACGCGCAGCGCCACGTCGGCCTCGCGCATGGCGAGGTCGAGTTCCTGATCGTCGAGGATCAGTTCGAGCTCGACGTCCGGGTAGGTCTCGACGAATTCGTGGATGCGCGAGGTCAGCCAGGAGGTGCCGAGGCCGACGGTGGTGGTCACGCGCAGGAGGCCCGAGGGCTTCTCGCGCGTCTCGACCAGGCGCGAGCGCGCCTGTTCGAGCTTGAGCAACACCTCGCGGGCGGTGCGGAAGAGCAACTCGCCCTGCTCGGTGAGGATCAGGCCGCGGGCGTGGCGATGGAAGAGCGGCACGCCGAGGTCGGTCTCGAGCGCGCTCACCTGACGGCTGACCGCCGACTGGCTCATCTCCAGGTTCTCGCCGGCATGGGTGAAGGACCCGGCGTCGGCGGCGGCGTGGAAGATCCGCAGTTTGTCCCAGTCCAAGAGCCGTGCCCCCCTTCGTCTCGGTTCCTTCGGCCGCGCTTCGGGTGCGGGTCCGAACGGGTTCATTCGGCCGCCGCCGCGTGGGCGGTGCCGGCGAGGTACTTCTCGGCTTCCAGCGCCGCCATGCAGCCCATGCCGGCGGCGGTGACCGCTTGGCGGAAGACGTCGTCGGCGACGTCGCCGGCGGCGAAGACGCCGGGGACGGAGGTCGCGGTCGAATAGGGTGCCGTCCACAGATAGCCCGAGGGCTTCAGCTTCAGTTGCGTCTCGAAGAGCTCGACCGCCGGCTTGTGGCCGATGGCGACGAACAGCCCATCGCAGGCGAGATCGCGGGTGGTGCCGGTCTTCACGTCGGCGATGCGGGCGCCGGTGACCGAGGGCGGCATGCCTTCGGTGCCCAGCACCTCGACCAGCGCGGCGTTCCAGATCACCTCGATCTTCGGATGGGCGAAGAGGCGATTCTGGAGGATCTTCTCGGCGCGGAACGAGTCGCGGCGGTGGACCACGGTCACCTTGGAGGCGTGGTTGGTGAGGTAGAGCGCCTCCTCGACGGCGGAATTGCCGCCGCCGATCACCACGACCTCCTTGCCGCGGTAGAAGAAGCCGTCGCAGGTGGCGCAGGCGGAGACGCCGTAGCCGCGGAACTTCTCCTCGGTCGGGATCCCCAGCCAGCGCGCCTGGGCGCCGGTGGCGATGATCAGCACGTCGCAGGTCCAGGTGTCGCCGCCGTCGCAGGAGAGCGTGAGGGGCCGCTTCGACAGATCGGCGGAAGTGACGGTGTCGTAGACGAGATTCGTGCCGCAGTGTTCGGCCTGCAGGCGCATCTGTTCGACCAGCCAAGGGCCTTGGATCGGCTCGGCGAAGCCCGGATAGTTCTCGACCTCGGTGGTGACCGTCAGTTGGCCGCCGAGCTGGATGCCGGCGATGAGGGTCGGCTCCAACATGGCGCGGGCGGCGTAGATCGCGGCGGTGTAGCCGGCCGGACCGGAACCGATGATCAGGACGCGGGCATGCTTCTGCGACATGGGAGACCTTCTTCGACGTTCGTACGGCGTATAACTCCCATATAGTCGAAGAAGGGCCGGCTCCCCAAGGGGGGCGGCGAGAAATCCTGCTTTCTCACAGCCATTTACGATGGGCCCACATCCACTGGCCGGGAAGTTCGCGGATCCACTCCTCCCAGACGGCGTGGATGGCCCGGGTCAGGGCGGCGACATCGGCCTCTGCGTCGGCGGTGCGGGGGACGTCGAGCCAGCGACCCTCGATGCGGAAATGCGCGCCCTCGGTGCGGACGGTGCGGCCGATGAAGAGCGGCAGGCCGAGACGGCGGGCGAGTATCGCGGGGAACGGCATGGCGCGGGCGGGACGGCCGAAGAAGTCGACGCCGATGGCGGTGCGGTCGGTCTGGTCGGCGATGATCGCCAGCACCGAGCCGGCGCGGGCGATCGAGCGCAGCTTCACCGCAATGCCTTGTTGGCGACCGATCAGTCCGCCGGGATAGAGCGGCTCGCGGCGCGCCCGGAGCCAGTCCTCGACGTGAGGGTTGGAGAGCGGTTTGTAGAGTGCCTTGGTCTCGAAGCCGGCCCGGAGCAGGGGCAGCGAGACGACCTCCCAGTTGCCGGTGTGGAGCGAGACGAAGACGGCGCCGCCGGCGGCCTTCGCCAGTTCCTCGGCCGGAACGGCGCAGGCGACGCGCTCGGGTTCGGCGAGGAGGCGGGGGAGGAGGATGGTCTCGGCGGCGGTGCGGCCGAGGTTCTCCCACATGTCGGCGAGGATGCGCCGGCGCTCGGCGGGCGTGAGTTCCGGCAGGGCGAGGGCCAGGTGGGCGTCGGCGCGGGCGTGGCGACGGTTGAACGGCGCGAGGAGACGCCAGCACCGACCCATGAGGGCGGAGGCGCGGTCGAGGCCGAGCGCGCCGAGCAGAGCGGCCACCAGGCGCAACCCGACATGTTCGAGGCGCCAGGATATGCGGCGGCGGAAGGAGGGTGCGGATTCGTCGGACATGATCACGACCGGACTGCGTCGAGGGGTCGGCATAACGAATGACGACGCCGCAGGGAAGGGCCGAAGCGGCGCGGGGGGCGGAAAAGCGGCCGACCCGGGCCGGAAGCCGCCGCCGTCCCGGGTATCGGCCGACGTTCGGCCGTGCTAGGAAGCCGGCCTTCGTCCCGATCGAGGTCCGCGAAAGCCGCATGTCCACCCCGCCGAACGCTCCGGTCAACGTCGTCTGCATCAAGTGGGGGGAAAAATACCCCGCCTACTACGTCAACCGGCTCTTCCGCGGGGTCTCGCGCTTCCTCGCGCGGCCGTTCCGCTTTCTCTGCTTCACCGAACGGCCGGAAGGCCTGGTGGAGGGAATCGAGGTGCATCCGCTTCCCGTGGAGCCCTTCGAGGCGGAGATCGTCGCGGCGATGAACCGCGAAGGCCGAAAGGGTGCCTGGCGCAAGGTGTCGTTGTTCCGCCCCGGCCTCGCCGGCATGGTGGGCCCGGTGCTCGGCTTCGACATCGACGTGGTGGTGACCGGGCCGCTCGACGACCTCGTCGACTTCGCCCCCGACAAGGTCTGCATGCGGCGCGAATGGCGCTACGAGAGGCGCGGCAAGCAGGGCGGCCACGGCTCGGTCTTCCTGTTCGACCCGGCGAAACATCCGTTCCTCTACGAGGAGTTCGCCGCCGATCCGGCCGGCTCGGTGGCGGCCCACAAGGGCTCGGAGCAGTACTACACGTCGATGACGGCGCTGCGCCACGGGGCTCTCGAATATTGGCCGGGCGAATGGATCTCGTCGTTCAAGCGCGATGCGATGCGGCCTTTCCCGTTCAACCACGTCCAGGAACCGCGACTGCCGGCGACCTGTCGGGTGATGTGTTTCCATGGCACGCCGAAGATGGAAGAGGCGCTGGAGGGTTGGAAGAATCTGAGGCGCGGCACCAAGCCGGCGACCTGGCTCGCCCGCGACTGGTTGTGGGGCGAGGAACCGGCGCGGGGCTGATCGGCTTCCGGCACCGCTCCCGGGCTACGGTTCAGGGCCGGGTCGCGACCAGTATGCGGCCCTTGTGGAAATACTCTACGGCGAAGCCGGCGGCCCTGAGCAGCGGTTCGCATTCGGCCGCCGTCGACTTGCCGTTGCGCTCCGGGCTGACGTCGATGACCACCTTGCGGGTGATCGGCAGGATGCGCTCGGAGCCGCGCAGCATCTCCGGCTCGGCGCCTTCGGTGTCGCATTTGATGACGTCGACCCTGGTCACGCCGAGCGACAGGATGAAGTCGTCGAGGCGCTTCACCGGCACGGTGTACTTGTCCGACCAGTGTTCGGGCTCGATCAGCGAACTGTCGGCGCCTTCCGGGAAGGCCCAGAAGGTCGCCTCGCCATCATGGTCGGACACCGCGAACTGAAAGCCGCGGGCATTGGGGAAGGCGGCGGTGTTGTTGCTCCAGGCGCGGAAGTTCAGCCGATCCGGCTCGACCGCGATCACGTCGGCGCCGCGGGTCGCGGCATAGAGGGTGAACTCGCCGACGTTGGCGCCGATGTCGAGCACCGTGTCGCCGGGCGAGACGGTGAAGCGGGCCTCGGCGCCGTAACGGCGGGCGACGCGCGCGAGACGCTCGTCCCAGCCCCAGGAATAGAGCCGGATGCGGCGCGGGGCGACGAACCACAGCGTCCGGCCGTCGGCGAAAGTGGCGGTCATCAGTCCGTCCTTCGCGGCGATCACGCGGCGCTTCAGGCCGAAGAGGCCGAGGCGGGCGACGAGGTCATGGAGGACCGTCCAGAAGAAGCTGCGCAAGGCGGACATTCGGTACTTTCTCGATGCGGCGCGCGACCCGAGCGTGGCGGGGCGTGGCGGGGCGACCGTCGGCGGTCCCTCGGCGAAGGGCCGGCGCGGCGGGCGCCGGAGGGACCTCGGAGCCGCCGTGGCGGCGGCGGTATTTATCCGGGCGGGGAGGTCGAGCGCAAGGCCGGGGCAGGCGAGGCTGGAAGGCAGCGGCGGTTTCGTCTAGACGAAGGCGTCCGCGAAGCCATCCGACGGAGCCGGCCCTGAAGATCCTCGTCCTCCTCATCGACAAACCGGGTCATCGGCATCAGGCCGAGGGCGTCGCCCTGTCGATCGCGAGGCTGGCACCGGTCGAGCGCCTGGCCGTGGAGGTTCGACCGCGCTGGTTCGCCTTCCCGGCGCTGCGCCGCGCCGCACTGTCGCTGGCGCGCGCCGCCTCGCCGGCTGCGATGCTGCGCCTCGTCTACGGCATCGACCCGTCGGCGCTGGCGCGACCCGACGCGATCGTCGGATCGGGGCGGCCGGCGGTCGCGCCGGGGATCCTGCTCGCCCGCCACTTCGGCGTGCCGTACGTCTTCGCCGGGCTCGCCGACGGCATGGCCGAGGCGGTCGAGATCGACCTCATGCTGGTCAGCGTGAAGCGCTTCGAGAGCGCGACGAACGCGATCTTCACGCCGGTGCCGTCGCTGGTCGCACCCGACCGGCTGCCGGCGCCGCGCGACCCCTCCGATCCGCGCGGGCTCGCCGGCGCCTCGATCGGCCTGCTGCTCGGCGGCGACGCCCATTCCCATCGCTTCGACGAAGCCGATTGGCGCGACCTCGCCCGGCTGGTGCGCGATACGCGCGAGCGGGCGGGCGTGCGCTGGTGGGTGACCAACTCGCGACGTACCGGCGATGTCGGCGGCCGCATCTTCGCGGCGCTGGCCGAGGAGGGCGTCGTCGAGCGCTTCGTCGACTGGCGCGACCCGGGCTCGGGCACGGTCGCCGACATCTTCGCCGCGGACCTCCTCATGGTTACCGAGGATTCGGTGTCGATGATGTCGGAAGCCGTGGCGGCGCAGCGGCGCGTGGTGGCGTTGCGGCCGCGGCGGTTCGAGGCGACGCTGGTCGACGACATCGTCGCGACGTTGGTCGACGGCGGGGCGATGGCGGTGCTGCCGATCGCCGGGAGCGGGGCGGAGGATCTTCTCGGCGCCTTCGGCCGGCTGGAACCGGTGACGACGGATCATCGCGATACGATCGCGGCGGCGGTGCGGGCGCGGCTGCCGGCGCTTTTCGCGTCCGCCGAGGTGCGGCGATGAGCGCCTCGCTCTCCTACCGCCCCGACATCGACGGACTGAGGGCGGTCTCGGTCGTCGTCGTCATGTTGTTCCACCTCGGCGTGACCACGATGAGCGGCGGCTTCGTCGGCGTCGACGTGTTCTTCGTCATCTCCGGCTTTCTCATCACCTCGATCATCGCCCGTGAGATCGACGCCGGCACCTTCACCTTCGCGGCCTTCTACGAGCGGCGGATCCGGCGGATCTATCCGGCGCTGATCGTCGTGCTGCTCGCGACCTTCGCCGGCGCTCTGCTGGTCACCATGCCGCGCGACTTCGTCGCCTTCACCCGCACGCTGATCGCCGCGCCGCTGTTCGCAGCCAACTTCATGTTCCTCGGCGGCGAGGGCTATTTCGATCCGGCGAGCACGACCAAGCCGCTGCTCCACATCTGGTCGCTGGGCGTCGAGGAGCAATTCTACATCGTCTTCCCGTGGCTGCTGATGTGGGCGGCACGGCGCGGTGGAACGTGGCGGACGAAGTTCGTCGCCGGGGTTGTCGCAGGGTCGATGCTGGTCAGCGTCATCGGCGGCCTCTTCGACTGGCGCAACGCCTATTTCCTGCTGCCGACCCGCTTCTTCGAACTGGGGATCGGCGCGCTGGTGGCGCTGGCGCGGCCGCGCCTCGGCCGGGGGCTGCGCGGGCTCCTCGGGGTGGCGGGGTTGGCGGCGATCGCCGTCTCCTGTCTGGTCTTCGACGAGGCGACGGTCTTTCCCGGCTGGGCGGCGCTGGTGCCCTGCCTGGGGGCCGCGGGTGTGATCTTCGGGGAGGGCGGTCCGGTGGCGCGGCTCTTGGCGTGGCGGCCGATCGTCTACGTCGGGCGCATCTCCTATCCGATGTATCTGTGGCATTGGCCGCCGATCGTCTTCGTCCTGGCGGTGACGGGCCGGCCGATCGAGCCGGCGACGGCGGTGGTGCTGTTCGCCCTCACCGTGGCGCTGTCGGCCGCGACCTATCACCTGATCGAGACGCCGCTGCGCTCGCGCCGGTGGCTTGCGACGCGGGGCCGGCTCTTCGCCGGCGCGGGGATCGCCTCGGCGATGGTGGCGGGGCTCGGCATCGCCGGCTTCGTCGGCAAGGGTTGGCCGGATCGGCTGTCGGCCGAGGAGGCCGCGCTGGCGCGGGTGGCGACGGAGCGTACGTCGCTCGAGACGTTGTGTCCGCACGGCCGGCGCGACATGGGCAAGGATCTGCCGCCCTGCTTCCTCGGCGACCGGACGCGCGAGCGGCTCGACTTCGCCGTCCTCGGTGACAGTCACGCCCGGGCGCTGGCCGGCGAGATCTCGGCCGCCGCGACCGACGAAGGGCTGAAGGGGATCTATCTCGGGCGCGTCGCCTGCTCGCCGCTCACCGGCATCGAGCGGACCGGCGATTCGACGCGGCGTTGCGGCGAGCACCTCGCTTGGGCGCTTGAGCGGATCCGCACGCTCGATCCGCCGACGGTGGTGCTGATCGGTCGTTGGGGCGGGCTGGCGGGCGAGACGGCGGTGGCGCACGAACGCCGGGACCCGGTGATCTGGGCGGAGGGTGGCAGGATCGTGCCGCGCGGCGAGGTGCCGGCGGCGATCGGCCGCGGCTTCGCCGCGACGCTCGACGCGCTCGCCGGGCGCCGTGTGGTGGTTCTCGGCGCCATCCCCGAGCCGGGCTACGACGTGCCGATGGTCCGGGCCGCGGCGCTGCGCTTCGGGCGGACGCCGCCGCCCGATCCGAGCCGGGCCGATCATCAGGCGAAGCAGGCGGGCGCACGGGCCTGGATGGCGCCGGCCTTGGCCGGGCGGGCGAACGTCCGCGTCGTCGATCCGGCCGACGTGCTGTGTGCCTCCGGCGTCTGCGCCGCCATGGCGCACGGAGCGCCGCTCTATGTCGACGACAACCACCCGAGCCGCGTCGGCGGCGGGCTGGTGGCGAAGGCGCTGGCACCGGCGCTGAAGTGACGCCAGCGCCAGCGTCGAAGGAATTGGCCCCGTGGGCGATCCGACGATGGTTGTCGAGGGCGCGGCGGCATGGCATCTACGCCACGACGAAGCTTCCGGACGGTTCCGGCGGTTGGCCGTCTCACCGATCGCGAGACTTTCGAACGGATGTACCCATGAAGGTCGGACTGCTCGGTTTCACCACGACGAATCTCGGCGACGATCTGCAGGGCATCGCCGCTTCGCTCAATCTGCCCCACGTCGACCGACTGATCGACCGCGAGCACCTCGCCGACGCCAAGTTCGACGAACCGCATTTCACGATCATGCAGTCGTGGTTCACGCGGCAATGGATCCGGCCGCCGTCGGCGAGCATCGACCCATACTACTTCGCCTTCTGCGTCGGGCGGCCGAAGATGGCGTGGGGGTTGTGGCCACGACATCTGCGGCGGCACGCTCCCATCGGGGCGCGCGATCTCGAGACGATCCGGCGCTTGGCGGGTATGGGGGTCGAGAGCTTCTGGAGCGGCTGCCTGACGCTGAGGATTGGGTCGTTCCTGAAGCCGGTTCCGGCGGAAGAGCGCGAGGGCGTCTACTTCGTCGATCTGCATCCCGACGCCGAGCGCTTCGTGCCGGAGGCGCTGCGTGAGAGGGCGGTGCGGATCTCGAACGAAGTACCGCCGGCGCTGATGGCCGATCCACTGGCGCGGATGGCGCGGGTCGCTGCGCTCTCCGATCGGTTGGCGCGGGCCGAGGTGGTGGTGACGCGCCGGCTGCACACGGCTCTGCCCTGCGTCGGCTTCGGTACGCCGGTCGCTCTTTTCATCTCCGAGATCGCACACGACAGCAACATCAACCGCTTCGCCGGCTTCGAGGACTTCGTGCCGATCCGCTACTACGGAAGGGGCGTCGATCCGAAGCCGGTCGACTGGGATCGCCTCGGCGGGGTCGTCATTCCGGATGAACTGAATGCGCGGTGGGCTCGGCTCGGGGCGGATGTCGCGGCTCGGGTCGGGCCTGTCGACGAGCCGCGGGCGGCGCGGCTCCATCGCCGTGATGTCGTGGTGTTGGCCAACCCCGGGCTCGGGATCGAGACGGGACGTGTGGCGATCGATCTCGGCATGACCAAGGTCGAGCGGGTGCCGCTCGACTGGACCGCGACCACGATCACGGTGGAGTTGGAAGGCTACGCCTCCTTCGAACGGGCCCGATTCCCGATACTGGTCCAGGGATTCAAGCAGAAGCCGTGGATCGAGGTCGCGACGGTCGCCGAGGCGATCGCACGGCAACGTGTGAGTGCCGCCTGAGGAGGCCTCGACGGCGGCGTTGCGAACGCGACGGGTGAAAGGACTCGGACCATGGCTCTCGAAGGTTGGCGACGTCGATTCGGCGATCTGGCTGCGCGGATCGGCCTCGATCGTCTGATGCCGGGTGCAGCGGGCGGCGGCAACCGTTTCTACAACTGCGCCCGGCAGGGTGCGCGTTCCTGGTGGGAGCGCACCGACGAGGCCGTCGACCTGATCGAGAAGGCGGTCGCCGGGTCGACCGACCGACGGCCGCGGGTACTCGATCTCGGCTGTGGCGACGGCAAGGTCGCGGTCGAACTCGCGCGACGCGGCATCGAGGTCGACTATGTCGGCTTCGATCTCCACCCGCAATCGGCGGGGGTGCGCCGCCTCGATCTCGCCCGCGATCCGATCGGGGTCGAGGGTGACGTCGCCGTGGTCCTCGGCGTGCTCGAATATCTCGCGGACCCGGCGTCGGCACTGAAGAGCATCGCCGCGGTGGTGCCGCGGCTGGTCGTCAGTTTGGCGACGAGCGATCTCGATCGTCCCGCCACCTTCGATCCGGCGTCGCTCAATTGGGTCTACTTCGTCGATCGGGCGACCTTCGAGGCGCGTCTCTTCGAGGCCGGTTTCCGCATCGTGGAAAGGCGGGTCACTCCGGATCGAAAGACGGCGCTGTGGTCGGTGGAGAGGTCGGCCTGATCAGGTTCGGCGGAGGACCGCGCTCGCACCGATCTCGAGTTCGAACTCGGGATGTGAGGTGATGAATTCCTCCACCGCGGTGCGGCAACCGCCATAGTCGTTGTAGTCGTCCAGCACCACGATGCCGCCGATCGCCAAGCGGTCGCCGATGATGCGCAGGCAAAAGGCGACGGGGTCGTACCAGTCGCAATCGATGTGGGCGAAGGCGATCGGGCGGTCGCCGACGACGCCGGGAACGGTGTCCTCGAACAGTCCTTTGTGGAGTTCGATGCGTCCCGGTGTCACCGGCACACGGTAGCGCTCGAAGGAGGCGACGACCTCCGAATAGAGGTCTCGGCGATAGCCGTAGTAGACGTCCCCCTTCAATCCCCGCGACTTTCCTGCGGCGATCTGCCTATAGCGATCCTTCGACTTCTGGTCGTCCTTCTCGGACGTCGGTTCGGGGATCATTCCGAAGACGTCGAACCCGTGGAAGGGGCGTCCGGTAGCGGCGGCGCGGTCGGCGATGACGATCGCCGACCCGCCGAGCGCCACACCGAATTCGAGAAAATCACCCGGAATCGCCTCGCCGATCACGAGATTCAGGCTGCGTTCGATACGTTCCATCTTCTCGGCGGAGAGATAGGTCAGTCCGTCGAGCCTGACGGAACGGGCGATCGCGCCGAGATGGCTTTCGGTGAAACGCGAACGCAGCGATCTCAGGAGACGCCTCGGGGATCTGAACAAGCGACCGAACTCCGGAGAGTTGTGGGAGAGTGTTTCCGCCTCACTTGAACACGACGCCCGTCACTTCGTAGGAGCGGGCGCCGCCGGGGGCCATGACCTCGACGGTGTCGCCGATGGTCTTGCCGATCAGGGCGCGGGCGATCGGCGAGGAGATCGAGATGCGGCCCTGTTTCACGTCGGCTTCCATGTCGCCGACGATCTGGTAGCGCGTCTCCTTCTCGGTGTCCTCGTCGATGAGGGTCACCGTGGCGCCGAACTTGATCTTGGTGCCGCCGAGCTTCGACACGTCGATGACCTCGGCGCGGCCGAGCTTGTCCTCGAGTTCCGCGATGCGGCCCTCGTTGTGGCTCTGCTGCTCCTTGGCGGAATGGTATTCGGCGTTCTCCGAAAGGTCGCCGTGAGCGCGCGCTTCCGAAATCGCCTGGATGATGCGCGGGCGTTCGACCTGCTGACGCTGCTTCAGCTCGGTCTCGAGAGCGGCGTAGCCGCCCGCGGTCATCGGAATCTTCTCCATGGGTCAGGGCCCTTTTTTTCTCTGGCATCCGGCCCCGCCGGACGTCGTGGACAAAAAAGACTTCACGACCGCCGCCTCCCGGCGGTGGTCGTGCGTCTCTCTCGATGCGGGGTTCGGCCGGCGGCCGATCCGTCCCCCCTGATTCACCTCGCCGGTCGGGCGCCTCCTCGCGTCCCGTCGGCTGTCTCCGCGTTCGCCTCTTCAAGCGACGTCGGAGAAGTAGGCCTGCAACGGTCGAACCACGAGTTCACCGCCGGCATAGGCGACGATCGCCTCCGCGGCGGCGATCGCTCCCGCGAGCGTCGTATAGTAGGGCACTTTGTGCAAGAGGGCGGCGCGACGGAGCGACCGGCTGTCGGCGAGCGCCTGGGCGCCCTCCGTCGTGTTGATCACCAACTGCACGCCGCCGTTCTTGATCGCGTCGACGATGTGCGGCCGGCCTTCGAGCACCTTGTTGATCTTCTTCGCCGAGACGCCCTGGGCGTCGAACCAGCGCTGGGTGCCGGAGGTGGCGATCACCTCGAAGCCGATGCCGACGAGGGCGCGGACGCTGTCGAGGATGCGCGGCTTGTCCTCGTCGCGCACCGAGATGAACACGGTGCCGCCGGTCGGCACGCGAGTGCCGGAGCCGAGCTGCGACTTGGCGAAGGCCAGCGCATAGTCGAGATCGAGGCCGATGACCTCGCCGGTCGACTTCATCTCCGGGCCGAGCACGGTGTCGACGCCGGGGAAGCGGGCGAAGGGGAAGACCGCTTCCTTGACCGCGATGTGCTTCAGCACCTTCGGCTTCAGGCCGAAGGAGGCGAGCGTCTCGCCGGCCATGATGCGGCTGGCGATCTTGGCGACCGGCTCACCGATGGTCTTGGCGACGAAGGGTACGGTCCGGGAGGCGCGCGGGTTCACCTCGAGGATGAAGACCACGCCGTCCTTGACCGCGTACTGAACGTTCATCAGACCGCCGACGTCGAGGGCCAGCGCCAGCGCCCTGGTCTGGCGCTCGATGTCCTCGACCACCGCGCGCTCGAGGCTGTGGGTCGGCAGCGAGCAGGCCGAATCGCCGGAATGGATACCGGCTTCCTCGATGTGCTCCATGATGCCGGCGATGTAGACGTCCCTGCCGTCGCACAACGCGTCGACGTCGACCTCGATGGCGCCCGACAGATAGCGATCGAAGAGCAGCGGCGACTTGCCGAGCACCATGTTGATCTGGCCGGTCTTGTCGTTGGGATAGCGCGCCTTGACGTCGGCGGGAACCATGCCGGGAAGGGTGCCGTTGAGGTAGGCGTCGAAGCCGGCCTCGTCGCGGACGATCTCCATGGCGCGGCCGCCGAGCACGTAGGACGGGCGCACGACCAGCGGGAAGCCGAGCTTCTCGGCCACGATCCGCGCCTGTTCGATCGAGTAGGCGATGCCGTTCTCGGGCTGGCGCAGGCCCAACTTGTCGAGCAGGCGCTTGAAGCGGTCGCGGTCCTCTGCGAGGTCGATGGCGTCGGGGGAGGTGCCGAGGATCGGGATCCCGGCCTTCTCCAGCGCCTCGGCGAGCTTCAACGGCGTCTGGCCGCCGAACTGGACGATGACGCCCTTCAGCGTGCCGGCCTGTTTCTCGGTCTCCAGGATCTCGAGCACGTCTTCCGCCGTCAGCGGCTCGAAGTAGAGTCGGTCGGACGTGTCGTAGTCGGTCGACACGGTCTCCGGGTTGCAGTTGACCATGATGGTCTCGAACCCGGCGTCCGACAGGGCGAAGGCGGCGTGGCAGCAGCAGTAGTCGAACTCGATGCCTTGGCCGATGCGGTTGGGTCCGCCGCCGAGGATGACGATCTTGGTCTTCTCCGACGGTCGCGCCTCGTCGACGACCTCGCCGGCGAAGGGCACTTCGTAGGTCGAGTACATGTAGGCGGTCGGCGCGGCGAACTCGGCGGCGCAGGTGTCGATGCGCTTGAACACCGGGCGGACGCCGGCGGCGCGGCGCGACGACCTGACCTCGGCTTCCGACTTGCCGGCGAGCTCGGCGAGACGGGCGTCGGAGAAGCCCATCGACTTCAGCGAGCGCAACGCCCCGGCGGTCCGGGGCAGGCCGTGAGCGCGGACCTTGGCCTCGGTGTCGACGATCTCGCGGATCTGCTCCAGGAACCACGGATCGATCCTGCAGGAGGCGTGGATCTGTTCGTCTGTGACGCCGAGGCGCATCGCTTGGGCGACATAGCGCAGACGGTCGGGGGTCGGCGTGCCGAGCGCGGCGCGCACCGCGTTCTTGTCGTCACCCTGGCCGAGGCCGGGGATCTCGATCTCGTTGAGGCCGGAGAGGCCGGTCTCGAGGCCGCGCAGCGCCTTCTGAAGGCTCTCCTGGAAGGTGCGGCCGATGGCCATGACCTCGCCCACCGACTTCATCGCGGTGGTCAGAGTCGGCTCGGCTCCCGGGAACTTCTCGAAGGCGAAGCGCGGGATCTTGGTGACGACGTAGTCGATGGTCGGCTCGAACGAGGCCGGCGTCGCGCCACCGGTGATGTCGTTGGCGAGTTCGTCGAGGGTGTAGCCGACGGCGAGGCGGGCGGCGACCTTGGCGATCGGGAAGCCGGTCGCCTTCGAGGCCAGCGCCGAGGAGCGCGAGACGCGCGGGTTCATCTCGATGACGATCATGCGACCGGTTTCCGGGTCGACGGCGAACTGGACGTTCGAGCCGCCGGTCTCCACCCCGATCTCGCGGAGAACCGCGATCGAGGCGTCACGCATGATCTGGTATTCCTTGTCGGTCAGCGTCAGCGCCGGGGCGATGGTGATCGAATCGCCGGTGTGGACGCCCATCGGGTCGACGTTCTCGATCGAGCAGACGATGATGCAGTTGTCCGCCTTGTCGCGGACGACCTCCATCTCGTACTCCTTCCAGCCGAGCACGCTCTCCTCGATCTGCACCTCGGTGGTCGGCGAGGCGTCGAGGCCGCGCTCGATGATGTCCATGAACTCTTCGCGGTTGTAGGCGATGCCGCCGCCGGTCCCGCCGAGCGTGAAGGACGGGCGGATGATCGCCGGCAGGCCGACTTCGTCGAGGGCTTCGAGCGCTTCGACCAGGCCCTTGGAGACGTAGCGGCGTTTGCGATCCTCCTCCTTGTCGGCCCAGGACTTGCGGAAGCGATCCTCGAGTCGCGACTTCTCGGCCTCGGTGACGTCGAGGGCGCGGATGCGGGCGATCTCCTCGTCGTGGATCTTCTTGTCGGCCCGCTTGAGGTCGGAAGCGTTGGCGAAGCGCGAGCGCGGCGTCGAGAGGCCGATCCGGTTCATCGCCTCGCGGAAGAGCTCGCGGTCCTCGGCCTTGTCGATGGCCTCGGCGGTGGCGCCGATCATCTCGACGTCGAATTTCTCGAGCACGCCCATCTTGCGCAAGGACAGCGCGCAGTTCAGCGCCGTCTGACCACCCATGGTCGGCAGGAGCGCGAAGCCCTTGGAGCGATCGCCGCGTTCCTTCTCGATGATCTTGGCCACGACCTCGGGCACGATCGGCTCGACGTAGGTCGCGTGGGCGAGATCCGGATCGGTCATGATGGTCGCCGGATTGGAGTTGACCAGAATGATCCGATAGCCTTCCGCCTTCAGCGCCTTGCAGGCTTGGGTGCCGGAATAGTCGAACTCGCAGGCCTGACCGATGACGATCGGGCCGGCGCCGATGACGAGGATGCTCTCGATGTCTGTGCGTTTGGGCATGCGTGCTCGCGACCATGCCGGCGCGGTCGCACGTTGGCGGCCCGCACCGGTTCGTTTCTCGATGAAGTCGGAGGATCGTCCGGACTGGCCGGGTTTATAGGGGAAAAGGACCCGGCGGGGAAGGGGGCGCGGGCGTCGCCGCGGCGCCGTGCCGAGGGGACTCTCGCGACGGGTGCGGGCGCGCGCGGTATCTTTTCATCCCCGGTCGAGCCTACGATATAAGGGACGACGCGCCGCGCGGGTCCGCGGATCGATCCGCGGGAGGCGGGCGCGGCGACGAGGGACGCGACGATGCGCTGGGAAGGCCACAGGGAAAGCAGCAACATCGAGGATCGGCGCGACGGCGGCGACGATGGTGGATTCGGCGGCGACGACCACGATTCCGGCTCCGGCGGCTTTTCGCCGGGTGGCGGTTTCGGTCTGCCGATCAATCTCGGCGGCGGCGGCATCGGCACGATCATCGTCATGCTGATCATCGCCTGGGTGCTCGGCATCAACCCGATGAGCCTCCTCTCCGGAACCCAGATCGGGCCGAGCGAGCGGACGCACACCTATTCGCGATCCGAGCGGGCGGTGCAGACCTCGCCGACACGCCGGGACGAACTCTCCCGATTCGTCGCGGTGGTGCTCGGCGACACCGAGGATCGCTGGAAACAGATCCTGCCGGCGCAGGTCGGCGACCTCGTTCCCAAGGCGCGCGGCATGCGCTACGAGGAGCCCAGGCTCGTCCTCTTCTCGCGCTCGACCCGCAGTCCCTGCGGCATGGCCAGCGCCGCCACCGGACCGTTCTATTGCCCGGCCGATCGAAAGGTCTACATCGACCTCGCCTTCTATGACGAATTGAAGACCCGTTTCCGCGCGCCGGGAGATTTCGCCCAAGCCTATGTCATCGCCCACGAGATCGGCCATCACATCCAGAACATCATCGGCATCCTGCCGGCCTTCAATCAGGCCCGCGCCCGGATGAGTGAGAAGGAGCAGAACCGCGCCTCGGTCAGGGTCGAGTTGCAGGCCGACTGTTTCGCCGGCGTGTGGGCGCACGAAGCCCAGAAGGAACGCGACTTCATCGAGCCCGGTGACATCGAGGAGGCTCTCAATGCCGCCTCGCGGATCGGCGACGATTCGATCCAGCGGACGATCCAGGGCTACGTCGTGCCCGACAGCTTCACCCACGGCTCGGCGGCGCAGCGGGTGCGCTGGTTCAAGATCGGCTTCGAGAGCGGCCGCATGTCGAGTTGCGACACGTTCAAGGCCCCCAATCTCTGACGGAGCGCCCTCCGGGGCGCGCGGCCGCTCGCCGTCCCGGGGGCGCCGTCACTTCGTCTCGTCGACGGGACGCGGCGTCGGGGCGGCATGGCGGCGGGCGCCGACGACGCAGAGCACGACGAGAGCGGTGGCGAGCGCGAGCCGCGGGCCGACCGCGTCGCCGAGCAGCGCCGCGGCGAGGATCAGCCCGAAGAACGGCTGGAGCAGTTGCAACTGCGACACCGCCGCGACGCCGCCGCGCTCCAGCCCGCGATACCAGAAGAGGAAGCCGATCCACTGGCTGAAGGCGGCGGTGTAGGCGAGGCCGCCGATCGCCGGCCAGCCGACCAGGGTCCAATCGGGCCACAGGTGGATCGCCGCCGGCAGGCTCAGCGGCAGCGCCAGCACCACCGCCCAGGAGATCACCCGGCGGCCGCCGAGGCGGGCGGTGAGGCGCGCGCCCTCGGCATAGCCGAGGCCGGCGGAGACCACCGCCGCGAGGATCGCGAGGTCGCCGCGGAGCGATCCGGCGAGCGACCCGCCGAGCGCGTAGGCGGCGACGACGGCGCTGCCGATGACACCGAAGAGCCAGAACGCCGGCCGGGGCGGACGGGCGACGCCGCGCAGGATGGCGAAGGCGGCGGTGAAGAGCGGCAGCAGGCCGATGAACAGGGTGGCGCGGGCGGCGGTGATCTCGCGCAGGGCCAGAGCCGAGAACAGCGGGAAGCCGACGACGACCGTCGCCGAGACGACGAGGAGGGCTGCGAATTCGCGACGGCTCGGCAGCGGTCTCGGCGCCAGCATCAGCGCTCCGCCGGCGAGCATCGCCGCGCCGACGGCGCGGGCCCAGGTGGCGAAGAGCGGGTCGAGGTCGATCACGGCGAAGCGGGTCGCCACCAGCGAACCGGAGAAGATGATCACGCCGATCGTTCCGTCGATCAGTCCCGCCCTGCGTCCGTCCATCGTCGTCCGACCTCCCCGTCCGCGGCGAAAATCGCGGACTCCGCCGCGGAGAATGGGCTGACGTGAAGCCCGGATCGAGGTACGGTTCCGATACGGTCGGATGAACCGTATCGGTACTTTCGGCGGGACGCTTCATGGACTTCGACGTCGACAGAGAGGGTTCGGCGACCCTCGCCGAGGCGGTTGCCGCGGCGGTGGAGCGAGCGATCGTGGATCGTCGCCTGCCGCCGGGCGCCCGCTTGCCGTCGATTCGCCGGTTGGCCGAGGCGAAGGGCGTGTCGAAATCGACGGTGGTGGAGGCCTACGACCGGCTGGTGGCGAGCGGCCGCGTCAGGTCGCGCCCCGGATCGGGCTTCACCGTGGCGGTCGAGCCGCGCCGTCCGTCCGTCGACCCCACGCCGGTGCTCGACCGCGACATCGATCCCTCCTGGGTGATGCGCCGGTCGCTGGAGGTCGATCCGACGATCCCGAAGCCGGGGTGCGGCTGGTTGCCGAGCGAATGGCTGGAAGAGGCCGGCATCCGTCGGGCGCTGCGCGCCGTCGCCCGCGATCCGGTGGCCCGATTGGTCGACTACGGCCATCCCCTCGGGCACCCGGCGCTGCGGCGGCTCCTGTCGCTCAGGCTCGGCGAGCGCGGCATCGAGGTCGAGCCGCAGGCGATCGTGCTGACGGCGGGCGCCTCGGCGGCGGTCGATCTGGTGGTGCGCCATCTGGTCGAGCCGGGCGACGCGGTCTTCGTCGACGATCCCTGCTACTACAATTTCCGCGCCCAGTTGCGGCTCAACCGGGCGCGGGTGGTGAGCATTCCGTTCCGTCCCGACGGGCCGGATCTCGAGGTCTTCGCGCGCGAGGCGGAGATCCATCGGCCGCGGCTCTACCTCACCAACTCGGGACCGCACAATCCGACCGGCGGGCGGATCGGGCCGGCGACGGCGCATCGCTTGCTCAATCTGGCGACGCGCTTCGACTTCACCATCGTCGAGGACGACGTCTTCGCCGACTTCGAGACGCGGCCGTCGCCCCGGCTCGCCGCGCTCGACCGGCTGGAGCGGGTGATCCACGTCGGATCGTTCTCGAAGACGCTGTCCTCGGCTCTGCGGCTCGGTTGGGTCGCGGCGCGGCCGGAGCGGGTCGAGGATCTTTCCGAACTCAAGCTCGCCACGTCCTTCACCAACGACGACCTCGCCGCTCAGGTGGTGGTGCGTCTTCTCGCCGACGGCAGTTATCGCCGTCACGTCGAGGGGCTGCGGCGACGGATCGCCTCGGCGCGGGCGCAGGTGCTGCGTGAGCTCGAGAAGCTCGGGCTCACGCCATGGAGCACCGGCGACGACGGGCTCTTCCTCTGGGTCGAACTGCCGGACGGGTTCGACGCCGCCGACCTGGCGAAGCAGGGCGCGGCGGCGGGGATCATCTTCGCCCCCGGCGACGTGTTCTCGCCCTCGCTGTCGGCCGGGCGGTTCCTGCGCTTCAACGTGGCGCAGTCCGGTTCGCGGCGCATCTGGGATTTCCTCGCCCGCACCCTCGGACGGCGCGGCTGACGGCGGGCCGAGATCGTTCACGCCGGTTTCTTCAGCACCCCTTCGCAGGAAGGACGGGCGTGGACGGCGGCGAGGAAGCCGGTCAGCGCCGGACGCGCATGGAGCATCGGCCGGGTCCGCGGCATCAAGGCGAGGGCGTTGACGATCGGCGCCAGCAGACAGTCGGCGAGGTTCGGGTCGGTGCCGCCGAGGAAGGGGCCGTGGCCGAGGGCCGTCTCGAAGACGGTGAGGTCGTGGTCGAGCGCCTCGAGGGCGGCCGGCGGCGGTTCGAAGGCCTCGCCGCGGCGGGCGGCGAAGAACATCGGCGAGCCGATCTGGCGGATGGCGTGGATGTCGAGATAGCTGGTGATCGCCGAGATCCACTGCTCCATGCGGGAGGCGGCGAGCGGTTCGCTCGGCGTCATGGATCGGCCCGGCAGGGCGGCGTCGATCCAGCGCAGGATGGCGGTGGTCTCGTAGAGCGGCCCCGAATCGAGCAGCGCCACCGGGATCTTGCCCCAGGGATGGAGCGCCATGTGGGCCGGCTCCTTCAGCCCGCTCGGCGGCGGCACCAGTTCGTACGCGGCCCCCTTCTCCTTCAGGGCGAGCAGGACGGATTGGACGAAGTTCGAGAAGTTCACGCCGACGATTCGGACCGGTTCCATGGGTTTCCTCCCCCGCTTCGAAGCCGCCAGCTTGCCGATCGCCGGAATATGATCAAGAACATATTCAGAGCGAGCCGGGGAGGAGGGGATGCCCTACAGCAGTGACCACAAGGCGCGGACGCGAGCCCGCATCGTCGAGGCGGCGTTGAAGCTCTTCAACTCGATCGGCTACGAAGCGACGACCATCGACAGGGTGATGGCCGAGGCGGGGCTGACGCGCGGTGGCTTCTACTCCCATTTCGCCACCAAGGAGGCGCTGTTCGCCGCGGCGGTGGCGGCCGCCGGTCGTACCGATCTCGCCGCCAAGGTGGTGCCGATGCTGAAAGCCGAGGGACGGCTCGACGTGTCGCGTCTGGCGCGCGCCTATCTCGACGACCGCCATCGCTTCGATCCGGGCAAGGGCTGCGCTCTGGTGGCGACCGCCGGCGACGTCATCCGCGCCGGGGCCGAGGCGAAGACGGCCTATGCCACGGTCTTCGAGGGGCTGTCGAAACTTCTCGGACGGGCCGGGGCGGACGAGGGCGAACGTGACGGGCTCGTCGCGCTGCTGGTCGGGACCGTGACGGTGATGCGGGCGTTGCCGGAGACCGAACAGGGCGACGCGGTGCGTCGATCGGCGCTGGCGCTGATCGATCGGCTGTTCGCCCGCGAGATCGGGGAAGCGGCGGCGGAATGACGAAGGCCGCCCGGAGGCGGCCTCTTCGATCTCGCGGCGTGGGGTCAGGCGCGCTCGGGCAGCTTCTCCTCGCCCTTCCTCTCCCGGATCAGGTTCATGAAGCGGGTGAAGAGATATTGGCTGTCCTGCGGGCCGGGGGAAGCCTCGGGGTGGTACTGCACCGAGAAGATCGGCTTGCCCTCGACGGCGATGCCGCAGTTGGAGCCGTCGAAGAGCGAGACGTGGGTCTCGACGACGCCGGCCGGCAAGGTGTCGCGATCGACGGCGAAGCCGTGGTTCATCGAGGTGATTTCGACCTTGTCGGTGGTGAAGTCCTTGACCGGATGGTTGGCGCCGTGATGGCCCTGGTGCATCTTCATGGTCTTGGCGCCGAGCGCCAGCGCCAGCATCTGGTGGCCGAGGCAGATGCCGAAGGTCGGCACGCCGGAGGCGACGATGCCCTGGATCGCCGGCACGGCGTATTTGCCGGTCTCGGCCGGGTCGCCCGGGCCGTTCGACAGGAAGACGCCGTCGGGGCGGTGCGCCAGCACCTCCTCGGCCGTGGCGGTGGAGGGCAGCACGATCACCTCGGCGCCGGCCGTCGCCAAGAGGCGCAGGATGTTGCGCTTGACGCCGAAATCGACGGCGACGACGCGGTACTTCGGCGCGGTCTGGTGGCCGTAGCCCTCGCCCAGCGTCCAGGTGGTCTCGTCCCAGGTGAAGCTCTGGGCCGAGGTCACCATCGGCACCAGGTCCATGCCCTCGAGGCCCGGCCAGGCGGCGGCTTCGGCCTTCAGCGCCGCGAGGTCGAAGACGCCGTCGGGCGAATGGGCGATCACCGCGTTGGGCATGCCCTTCTCGCGGATGAGTGCGGTCAGCGCCCGGGTGTCGATGCCGGCGAGGCCGACGATGCCGCGCGCCTTCAGCCAATGATCGAGGTGACGGGTCGAGCGCCAGTTGGACGGTGAGGTGATCGACGCCTTCAGCACGCAACCGCGCACGCCCGAGGTCGAGGCCATGTTGACGGTCTCGATGTCCTCGTCGTTGACGCCGATGTTGCCGATGTGGGGGAAGGTGAAGGTGATGATCTGGCCGGCGTAGGAGGGATCGGTGAGGATCTCCTGATAGCCGGTCATGGCGGTGTTGAAGCAGACCTCGCCGACGGCGGAACCGGTGGCGCCGAGGCCCCGGCCCTCGATGACCGTTCCGTCGGCCAGCACCAAGAGGGCGGTCGGCTTCTTCTCGGCCCAGACGTCGGCTTCGGCGGAAGGGCCGGCGGTGGTCGTATCGATCATGGCATCGCTCTCGCCGGGGGTCGCTCATCGGCGATGAGCCGCGCGGATCGCCCGTGGGCGTGGGCCGCCGCACGGACGCGCGACGTCCGACCCCGCGAAGGTCGTCGCCCGCCTCGAGGACCGCGATATAGGCCGCCCCCGGGGAGAGGTCAACTCGCGGGCCGCGACGATCGCGCCGACGGTCGCACGCCGGCGCCGAGCGGTGTAGGGTCCGGCGCGAAGCGAAGGACGCAGGTTCGAGGGAGAAACCCATGCGCGATGAACTGAACGCCGCGGTGAAGGCCGCGATGAAGGCCGGCGACAAGGCGCGGCTGTCGACGCTTCGGATGATCGGATCGGCGATCAAGGACAAGGACATCGCCGGCCGCACCTCCGGGGCCGAGCACATCTCCGACGGCGAGATCGCCGAATTGCTGGCCAAGATGGTCAAGAGCCGCGAGGATTCGGCGAAGCTCTACGACGAGGGTGGTCGGCCCGAACTCGCCGCCAAGGAACGCGAGGAGATCGCGGTCATCCGCGAGTACATGCCGCGCCAGATGGACGAGGCGGAGGCGAAGGCGGCCATCGCCGCGCTGGTCGTGGAACTCGGCGCAGCCGGGCCGAAGGACATGGGCCGGGCGAGCGGGCTGGTCAAAGCGGCCCTCGTCGGCTGAACCCGGGCCGAGCGAGCTCCGGCGAGGTGACATCCGGCGGCCGGGGTCGGCGGTCGGCGGCCCGGCCCCGTCCGGGCGGCGGACCCGGCGTCGGCGGGCGCCCGAACCTCGAGGTCACCTCATCGGCGTGCGCCCGGCGAACCTCGCCGGCACGCCCCGATGCGGCGATTCCGCCGCCGCGGGCGCCGCGACATCCCTGTCGTCGGCAACGGGCGTCTATGAATTTCCCCTCATGCGGCAGGACGTCCCAGCGACGGTTTCGCCGCATGCTTTTTGATTCATCGCAAGGTTTGGACGCAGTCTAAATCCGAGATTGCGGTCGAGATCGCACCGGCGGCTTTCCATTCGGACGGGGATGGAGAGGAGAGATCGGGCGATCGAGAATGGCCGCCGACGGCTGCGTCGGCGAATCCCCGAGCCGACTGCCACCGTCGGCCGTATCCGATGGAGATCCGTCCCATGACGCGCCCGATTTCCCTGCTTCTCGCTTCGCTCGCCATGCTCGCGGGTTCGACCGCGATCGTCGCGGCCGCCGACGAGCCGATCCAGCCGATCCCGGCCGCCAAGGTCACCAACGCCGCGCTGGTCGAGCTCGGCAAGAAACTCTATTTCGACCCGCGCCTGTCCAAGTCGGGCTTCATCTCCTGCAACTCGTGCCACAACCTGTCGATGGGCGGCACGGACAACCTGCCGACCTCGATCGGCGATCACTGGCAGCAGGGCCCGATCAACGCGCCGACCGTGCTGAACTCGAAGATGAACCTCGCCCAGTTCTGGGACGGCCGCGCCAAGGACCTCAAGGCCCAGGCCGGTGGCCCGATCGCCAACCCGGGTGAGATGGCCTTCACCCATGCCCTCGCCATCGAAGTGCTCGAGTCGATTCCGGCCTACGTCGCCGAGTTCGAGAAGGCCTTCGGCAAGCCGGGCGTCGACATCGACCGGGTGACGACCGCCATCGCCGCCTTCGAGGACACGCTGGTCACCCCGAACTCCCGCTTCGACAAGTGGCTTACGGGCGACAAGAAGGCGCTCTCCAAGCAGGAAGTGGCCGGTTGGGAACTGTTCAAGGACTCCGGCTGCGTCGCCTGCCACAACGGACCGGCCGCCGGCGGTGCGTCGTTCCAGAAGATGGGCGTGATCGAGCCCTACCAGACCAAGAACAAGGCGGAAGGCCTCGCCGCGGTCACCGGCAAGGACGCCGATCGCTTCAACTTCAAGGTTCCGACCCTGCGCAACGTCGACATGACCTATCCCTACTTCCACGACGGCGCCTACTGGTCGCTCACCGAAGTGGTGGATCTGATGGGCCGTCTGCAGCTCGGCAAGAAGTTCACCGCCGATGAGAACGCCTCGATCGTCGCGTTCCTCAAGACGCTGACCGGCGATCAGCCGAACTTCAAGATGCCGATCCTGCCGCCGTCGACCGACAAGACCCCGAAGCCGAAGCCCTTCGGCTGAGCCACGCCCGAGAGGCGCCGACCGTCGCAGGACGATCGGCGTCTCCTCATCGCCGCCGACGGGCTCGCCGCCCCTGATGCCCGTCGGTGGTCCTCTTCCGCCGGCCGCGCCGCCACCCACCCGGACGGGAGGTGGGATCGGGGCGGCCGGCGGTTCGTTCTTCTCGGGTGGGCGGCGGAGACGAAACCGGAGAAGGTACGCCGTCGATGACGACGAGTGCGGATTCGGACGGGCCTGATGGTGTGCCCGCCACCCGGCCCTGGTGGGTGATCCCGGCCTGGGTGGCCTTCGGCATCGTCGTCGGTATCGTCGGTTGGGGCGGCTTCAACACCGCCATGGAGGCGACCAACAGTCTGGAATTCTGCATATCCTGCCACGAGATGCGCTCGACGGTCCACGAGGAGTACAAGACGTCGGTGCATCACGCCAACGCCTCCGGCGTGCGCGCCGTGTGCTCCGACTGCCACGTGCCGAAGGATTGGACCCACAAGCTCGTCCGCAAGATCCGGGCGAGCGGAGAACTGTGGGCCAAGCTCACCGGAACGATCGACACACCGGAGAAGTTCGAGGCGCGGCGCCTCGCTCTCGCGCGCCACGAATGGGCGCGGATGCGCGAGAGCGACAGCCGCGAATGCCGCAACTGCCACAGTTTCGAGGCGATGGACTTCCACAAGCAGCGACCGAAGTCGGCCGAGGCGATGAAGACCGCGCAGGAGAAGGGCCACACCTGCATCGACTGCCACAAGGGCATCGCCCACAAGCTGCCCGACCTCACCGCCCGCCACCGCGAGATGGCGCGGCGGATGACCGAGGAGGCGAGCGTGCCGGCGGTCGGCGCGACGGTGTCGGCGCTCGTGGCGGCGGACGTCCACGCCGAGGCCGCCGGCGGCGAGCCGGTGGCGCGGATCGCCCCGGGGATGCCTGTGCGGGTTCTGGCGCGCGAGGGCGAGCGGATCCGCGTCGAGGCGGCGATCTGGCAACGCGAGGGGACGGTCCGCACCGTCTACGCCGCCTTCGGGCGTCGCATAACGGCGGCGACGGTCGTCGACGGCGATCGGCTGGAGATCGAGGCCGGCGTGGCGCGGCTCGAGCCGGAGCGCGACGAGACCTGGACCGAAGGACGGTTGCGCGGCTGGACCGGCGCGCGCGGATGGGTATCGGACGCCGGGCGGATCGAGGCCTATGGGACGGAGATGTACGACGCCAATTGTTCGTTCTGCCATGCGTTGCCGAATCCGGAGGCCTGGGACGCGGAGAAGTGGATCTCCCACATCAACGCGATGCGCCGGATGGTGCCGCTCGAGGAGAACGAGATCTCCTTCCTCCTCGGCCGTCTGCAACGGCGGGCCAAGGATGCGGGGACGACACTCGGAGCCGTCCGATGACGGCTTCGTGATCGACGAGAGGGCGGAAAGCGGCCGAATTGGCCGAATTCGCGCCATACGGAGGAGCCCTCGGACCGGTTTCGGGGCTTTTCGCGGCGAAGAGGGCATTCTATGATCGGAATTCCTGTTTTCGCCGCCATACGGAGTGATGTTTCATGGGCCAGGCCCTCCCGACCAACCTGCCGATGCAGGTCGCCGAGGTCGAAGAACCGATCGGCGGGGCGATCCGTATGAGCGACGCCAGCGACCTGGATCTCGCCGAGCGCCTTCGTGGCGCCGGTATCGCGCTGACCCTTCAGCGGCTGGTGATCGCCCGGGTGCTGCTCTCCCGGCCGATCCATCTCACCGCCGATCAGGTCTGGGCGCGGGCGCGGGTGATCATGCCGGAGATCTCGCGCGCGACCGTCTACAACACGCTCGATCTCTTCGAGCGGTCGAATCTGCTGCGTCGCCTGATCATCGATTCGGAGAAGGTGGTGTTCGACTCCAACACCGCACCGCATCACCACCTCTACGACGCCTCGACCGGCGAAGTGACCGACATCTCCCCCGGTGAGCTCAAGGTGATCGGCATGCCGAGCCTGCCGGCGGGCATGGAGCTCGAGGACGTCGACGTGGTGGTGCGTATCCGGCCGCGGGTCGGCTGAGGGCCGCGGCCGCTCGCGGCTCGTGTTCGGCCGGCGGAACGCCTCGGAGGGCGACGGCGCGCGGTGATCGCGCCCAGCGATGCGGGGCGTGACCGACGTCGGTGAGGGACGCGACGGCTCCATCGTCCCCGGCGAGGGCCCGTCGTGGTGACCACAGTCCTGCTTCTCCTCTCGATCGTCGCTTCGTTCGTCTACGGCACCCGCTTCTTCGGCGCACCGGGCGGGTGGACGAAGGCGGTGATCAAGACCGGCGCGGTCGGGTCGCTGGCGCTCCTCGCCTTCGTCTCCGAGGCGCCGTGGCCGTTGGTCGTCGCCCTGGTGCTGTCGAGCGCCGGCGACTTCTTCCTCGCGCACGACGGCGAGAAGCCGTTCCTGGCCGGGCTGGCGAGTTTCCTCCTCGCTCATGTCGTCTACGTCGTGCTGTTCCGGCAAGTCGGGGCGCCGTTCGCGACGATCGGTGCCGAGCCCTGGCGGCTCGCCGGCGCGGTCGCCATGGTCGGGCTCTGTCTCGGCCTTCTCGGCTGGCTGTGGGGGCACCTCGGGCCGATGCGCGGCGCCGTCGTCGCCTACACGACGGCGATCGTCGCCATGGTGGTGAGCGCGCTGGCGCTCTCCGGCCGGCCGACGGCGATCCTCGGCGCCTTCGCCTTCGCGATCTCCGATTCCTGCCTCGCGGCGATCACCTTCCGCCTGAAGGAGGGCCGCCTCGCGCGCCTTTGGCTGCCGCTGGCGGTGTGGTGGCTCTACTGGGGGGCGCAAGTGGCGATCTTGGCGGGGTTCGTGCGGCTCGGCGGGTGAGGGACGGCCGCGGTCGGTCGCGCCGTCGCCCGTCCCGCGGCGGGAAGCGAGCGGCGGCTCACTCGGCGGAGTCCGACTTCCTCTTCGACCGGCGCTTCAGCGTGTGGTCCATGTAGGAGCGCAGCACCGCGTTGATCCGCTTCTGATAGCCGGCGCCGCCCGCCTTGAAGAAGGCGAGGACGTCGGCGTCGAGGCGGATGGAGATCGGGGTCTTCGACGGGGGAACGACGAGGACCGCGTTCTCCCAGTCGGGGTCGAGATCGTGCTGCCAATCGGGATCGGAAGCGATGTCGCGCTCGCTGTCCTCGCCGGCCTTGGCATCGACCCGAGCCCAATCGGTTCCGCTCTTCAGTTCGCCGGAGGCGCGTTTCTCACGGATCTCCGCGAGGGTGTAGCGCACGATACGCTCGTTGCTCATCGGCTCTCGCTCGTCGCGCCGAGATGATCCGGACCGAAGTGCCCCGCCACGTGTGGATCACGGCGACGAGATGATCGCCGATCGGGCCGAGGGCCTTGCGGCGGGCTTCGTGCGGACAGCTCAGCGGCCCATCCAGATGCGGCTCGAAGAACACGTCGATGACATCTTCGAAGTCGATGCCGTGTTCGGCGATGTTCTTCAATCGCTTGTTTCCGTCCCATTTGAACGACGTGAATTGCCGATCTTTCCACATGGTGACCCTCGAGGCGGCGAAGACCGACTTCGTCGTTCCTACGTTGCCGCCGACTTGGCGGTCGTCGAACGTGCCTCTCGGGTGACCACCATCGGCCGGGTCGTCGGTCAGGATCGGTGAAATATGTATATACGAAAGTATTTCTCGTACCAAGTGTCGCTTCCGCTTACAGGTCGCATCCCGTGCCGTCCTCCCCTATAGTCCGCCCCATGAAATACCCGCCGCACCTCCTCGACGAGATCCGGGCGCGACTTTCCGTGTCGGAGGTCGTGGGTCGGCGCGTGCGGCTGAAGAAGCAGGGGCGGGAGTACGCCGGGCTGTCGCCCTTCAACCCGGAGAAGACGCCGTCGTTCTTCGTCAACGACCAGAAGGGCTTCTATCACTGCTTCTCCTCCGGCAAGCACGGCGACATCTTCCGCTTCCTGCAGGAGACCGAGGGACTGTCGTTTCCCGAAGCGGTCGAACGGCTCGCCGCCGAGACCGGTGTGGCGCTGCCGAGGCCGGACGCGCGCGAGGAGAGGCGCGAGCGCCACCGCGCCGGCCTTTCCGACGTCACCGAGATGGCGGCGCGCTTCTTCGAGGAGAATCTGCGCCTCACCTCCGGCGCACCGGCGCGCGCCTATGTCGAGAAGCGGCGGCTGGAGCCGCGCACGGTGAAGGAGTTCCGCATCGGCTTCGCGCCGGCGGAACGCGACGCGCTGAAGCGGCATCTCGTCTCCAAGGGTGTCGACGAGCAGGCGATGGCCGACGCCGGGCTCATCATCAAGCCGGACGACGGGCGGCCGAGCTACGATCGGTTCCGCAACCGCCTGATGATCCCGATCCAGGACGAGAAGGGCCGCGTCGTCGCCTTCGGCGGTCGCGCCATGAGTCCGGACGACCAACCGAAGTACCTGAACTCGCCGGAGACCGAGCTCTTCCACAAGGGGCTGATGCTGTTCAACGGCCACCGCGCTCGGCCCGCCGCCTACGATCAGGGCTCGGTCATCGTGGTGGAGGGCTATCTCGACGCCATCGCCGTGTGGCAGGCGGGGATGCCGAGCGTCGTCGCCACTCTCGGCACGGCCTTCACCGAGGAACAGATCCAGCGGATGTGGCGCTTCGCCGCCGAACCGATCGTCTGCTTCGACGGCGACAAGGCCGGCATCAAGGCGGCGCATCGGGCGATCGACCGCATCCTGCCGCATCTGAAATCCGGCTTCTCCTTCAACTTCGTCTTCCTGCCCGACGGCAAGGATCCGGACGAGCTGATCGCGCTCGGCGGCAAGGCGGCGTTCCAGGCGGAGGTGGAGCGCGCCGTGCCGCTCGCCGACGTGCTGTGGGATCGCGAGACGCGGGGCACGGCGATCGACACGCCGGAGCGCAAGGCGGCGCTGGAGAAGCGGCTCGAGGACCTCGTCCACGAGATCCGCGACGGCCGGGTGCAGCGTGCCTACCAACTGCGCTATCGCCTCAGGCTCTCCAACCTCTTCTGGACGTCGGAGCGCGGCGAACGTGCCGAAGGCTTCGCCAGGGGCGGTCGAACCGGATCGACACGCGGCGGATGGAGCGGAAGACCAGAACCGGTCGCGGCCATGCCGCCGATGCCCGACGGCGATCTCGTCGGTCTCGAACGGGTGGTTCTCGGGCTCTGCGTCGAATTTCCCGACCTCTTCGAGGCCGCCGCCGAACGCATCATCGGCCTCGACCTCGGTCTGGAGCCGCACGAGGCCTTCAAGCGCGAGCTGTGGCGGATGGCGACCGAGGTTAGCAACCTCTCGGTCTCCTCCTTCTACGAGGGGATCGATCCGCGCTTCTTCTTCCTGCTCGAGGAGTTGCACGGTGCGGAGGTCGTCGACGCCGACGGTCGGGTGATCGCGGCGAGCGGCGGCCGGCTGAGGGAGCGCTTCAAGGTGCTGCGCTTCCATCCGCCGGAGAAGTGGGTGGAGACCTGCCTCTGGCACTTCCTCGACCGGCTCGAGCTGCGTCACATGGAGCGCGAACTCGATCGCGAGGTGTCGCTGGTCACGGCGGACGCCGACGAGGCCGTCGAGGCGCGCATCCTCGGCCTGTCCCGCGACATCACCCGGCGGCGGGAGGAATTCGCCCGGCGTGAGCAGGAACTGGCGGAGGAGGCCAAGGAGATCCGCCGGGCACACGGCGCGAACGGCGTCGGCCTCGCGGCGGGCGGCCTCTCCGCCTGACCCCTCGCCGGGGTTTCCGCTCGGCGGACCGCCCGCAGCGACGTCTCCGGAACGCGAAAAGGGCGGACATCGGCCCGCCCTCGCGTGTTTCGATCGGCCGGTTCGCGGATCCGCGGACGTCGTGCGCCCGGATCCACGAACGCCTCGTGGGTCACTTCGGCGTCACGGCCGGTCCACCGGGGCCACCGCCGCCGGGACCACCGCCACCGGGGCCACCGCCACCGGGACCACCGCCGCCGGGACCACCGCCGCCGGGACCACCGCCACCGGGGCCACCGCCACCGGGACCACCGCCACCGGGGCCACCGCCACCGGGACCACCGCCACCGGGGCCACCGTGTCCGTGTCCATGACCGTGCCCGTGTCCACCGGAGGTCGACGTCGTCGAAGCGGTGGTGTCGCCGCCGGCGTCATGATCGACGATGGCTGCGAACGGGTTGGCGTACATCAACGGACGAGGGGCGCACACACCGCCGGCCGGGCAGTTCTCCGGCGAACCATAGACCAAGACCTGAGCTTGGGCGGGTGTCGGGCTCATCGCCGCCATCATCGCGACGATCAGGGCCGCTCCGGAGATTCCGTGGAGGGCTTTGAACATGGCGTCCTCCTTTCGACTTCTCGTCGTGATTTCGATACTCATCACCGAGAAGGCTTGCTTCATGTAGGTATTCCAAGAATTCATTTCAATCTCATATCTCTATTATATTTTATTTTATTTGATTGTTTATTGTCGAAATGGGCGCCGGAGGCAAGATCTTGCTTCCTCACCGCCGGATCGATCGGCCCATCGGGAGTGTCCGCTCCGGCCGCGGATCGTCACCGGTTCGGTGGCGGTGCTCCCGGGTACCGCGCCATCGCGGGCTCGTCCCGGCGACGTCCGACCGGGTGCGGCGATGCGCGTCACCGGCCCGGACCTTTCGCCCCTCGAGGCCGGAGAGGCGTGGCTTGACCGCGGATCGGCGCGGCGCGATCTTCCCCGACGGAACGAGGGACCGGGAGCTGCGAGGCAGCCGAAAGGGAGGCGAGATGTCGGATCGGATCAAATACCTGCTCGACGAGGAGATGATGCCGAAGAGCTGGTACAACATCGTCGCCGACCTGCCGGTGCCGCCGGCTCCGGCGCTGCATCCGGGGACGAAGCAACCGGTCGGCCCTGCCGATTTCGAGCCGCTCTTCCCGATGGACCTGATCCTCCAGGAAGTGGCCACCGAGCGTCACATCGACATCCCCGAACCGATCCGCGACGTGCTGCGGATGTGGCGTCCTTCGCCGCTGATCCGAGCGCGCCGGCTGGAGAAGCTGCTCGATACGCCGGCCAAGATCTACTTCAAGTACGAGGGCGTCTCGCCGGCCGGCTCGCACAAGCCCAACACCGCGGTGGCGCAGGCTTGGTACAACAAGGAAGCCGGCGTCCGGAAGCTGTCGACCGAGACCGGCGCCGGGCAGTGGGGCTCCTCGCTCGCCTTCGCCGGGTCGCTCTTCGGCATCGACGTCACCGTGTTCCAAGTGCGCGTCTCCTTCGACCAGAAGCCCTATCGCCGGGCATTGATGGAGACCTACGGGGCGCGCTGCATCGCCTCGCCGTCGATGGAGACCGATTCCGGGCGCGCCATCCTCGCCGCTCATCCCGACAGCCCGGGATCGCTCGGCATCGCCATCTCCGAGGCGGTCGAGATCGCGGTGAAGAACCCGGACGTGAAATACGCGCTCGGCTCGGTGCTCAACCACGTGCTGCTGCATCAGACGATCATCGGCGAGGAGGCGATCGCCCAACTCGAGATGGCCGGTGACGACGCCGACATCGTCATCGGCTGCGCCGGCGGCGGCTCCAACTTCGCCGGCATCGCCTTCCCCTTCCTCGGCCAACAATTGCGCGGCGGCCGCAAGCGGCGGATCATCGCTGTCGAGCCGGCGGCCTGTCCGACCTTGACGCGCGGCAAGTTCGCCTACGACTTCGGCGACACCTCGCACCTGACGCCGCTGGTGAAGATGCACACGCTGGGGTCGACCTTCATCCCGCCGGGCTTCCACGCCGGCGGCCTGCGCTATCACGGCATGAGCCCGCTGGTCAGCCACGTTTACGATCTCGGCCTGATCGAGGCGCGGGCCTACAAGCAGCTCGCCTGTTTCGAGGCCGGTGTTCAGTTCGCTCGCGCCGAGGGCATCGTGCCGGCGCCGGAATCGACCCATGCGGTGCGCTGTGCCATCGACGAGGCGCTGCGCTGCAAGGCCGAGGGCAAGGCCGAGACCATCCTCTTCAACCTGTCGGGCCACGGCCATTTCGACATGGGGGCCTACATCGGCTACTTCGACGGCAAACTCGTCGATCAGGACTACGACGAGGCGGAACTCGCCGCGGCGCTCGCCGGGCTGCCGCCGGTCGCGGCGGAGTGATCGACGCGGGCGGGCGCTCCGGCGACCGAGCGTGAACGAAAGCGCGGCTCCACCTGCGGGTGGGGCCGCGTTCGCGTTCGGATCCGGTCCAAGGTCGTCTCGGTGGGTCCGGGCGTCAGCCCTGACCGCGTTCGCGCCGGCCGCGATGACCGGGGCCACCCTTGCCGCGATGGGGGCGCGGCGGGCCGTCGGGGCGCGGGCCGCGGCCGCGGCGTTCGTTGGCCGGGGCTTCCGGCAACGACTCGGCGGGGACGATGACGATCTCCTCCTCGTCCGGCCGGCGGGCGTTGGCGGCGAAATGGGCGGCGACGTCGGCGCGGACCTCGAAGCGAGTCTCACGATCGAAGATGCGGATGGTGCCGACGTCGGCGCGGTCGATGCCACCGCGACGGCAGAGCATGGGCAGGAGCCAGCGCGGATCGGCGTTGCGATCACGGCCGACGTCGCAGCGGAACCAGACCCCGGCGACGGTTTCGTCGTCGCGACGCTCGGTGCGCTCGGGGCGTTCGCGACGCTCCCGGCGTTCGGACTCGATCGGATCGACGACGTCTTCGGCCGCCGGCAGGCGCGCCCGCCACAGGCGGACGAGGGCGCCGGCGATCTCCTCCGGGGTGCGGGTCTCCAAGAGGAGCTTCGCGAAGTCGGCGTCCTCCTCGGCGATGCCGCCGGTGATCATCGGGTCGGCCGCCAGTCGGTTGCGATCGAGGGCGCGGATCTCGTCGGCGGAGGGCGGAGCCCCCCAAGCCGGGCGGATGCCGGCGTCCATCAGCAGGCGCTCGGCGCGGCGACGGGATCTCGGCGGGACGAGCAGGCAGCTCACGCCCTTGCGCCCGGCGCGGCCGGTGCGGCCGGAGCGGTGCTGGAAGACCTCGCGGTCGTGCGGCAACTCGGCGTGGACGACGAGGTCGAGATTGGGAAGATCGATGCCGCGGGCGGCGACGTCGGTGGCGACGCAGACGCGGGCCCGGCCGTCGCGCAGCGCCTGAAGGGCGAGGTTGCGCTCGTGCTGGCCGAGTTCGCCGGACAGGGCCACGGCGGCGAAACCGCGCTCCTGCAGCGTCGCCTGGAGATGGCGGACCGCCTCGCGGGTGTTGGCGAAGACGATGGCGGCCGGGGCGTCGTGGAAGCGCAGCAGGTTGACGACCGCCGCCTCGATCTCCTTCGGTGCGACGCGGACGGCGCGGTGCTCGATGTCGGCATGGGCGCGGGTGGCGCCGGCCACCGCGATACGGCGTGCGTCGCGCTGGTAGTTCTGGGCGAGTTGGACGATGCCCTTCGGCAGTGTCGCCGAGAACATCAGGGTGCGGCGCTCGGCCGGCGTCGCCTGAAGAATGAATTCGAGATCCTCGCGGAAGCCCATGTCGAGCATCTCGTCGGCTTCGTCGAGGACGACGGCGCGGATGCCCGAGAGCTCGAGACCGTGGCGCTCGATGTGGTCGCGCAGGCGCCCCGGCGTGCCGACGACGATGTGGCAACCCATGGCCAAGCGGCGGCGTTCGGCGCGCGGGTCCATGCCACCGACGCAGGCGGTGATGCGGGCGCCGGCCGGTTCCCACAGCCAGGCGAGTTCGCGCTCGACCTGGAGGGCGAGTTCACGGGTCGGGGCGACGACGAGTGCGAGCGGATCCCCGGCCGTTCCCAAGGCGTCGGCCTCACCGATCAGTTCCGCGGCGATCGCCAGACCGAAGGCGACGGTCTTGCCCGAACCGGTCTGGGCGGAGACCAGCAGGTCGCGCCCGGCGGTGTCCTCGGCCAGCACGGCGGCCTGGACCGGGGTCGCTTCGGTATAGTCGCGCACGGCGAGCGCACGGGCGAGCGCCGGATGGGTCTTGGAGAAGGCCACGAGGGTCGGTCCATATCGAGAGGTCGCCGCCGAGCGTCTCGGCGGGCCACGTCGGTTCGGCCACGGTCGGATCGACGAAGCGAGAAGTGGCGCACCCGACAGGATTCGAACCTGTGACCTCTGCCTTCGGAGGGCAGCACTCTATCCAGCTGAGCTACGGGTGCGTCTTGCGCATCGGGGCGGGCGGCTCGGCCACCGACCCCACGTGACGATTCGATCCCTCTCTCCGAAGGCGTCGCCTCGTTCGCGGGTCTCTCTTAGCCGATCGCCGGGCGGGGGGCAACCGGAGAAGGCGGCGAGCGAGGCGTCGCGACGATCTGGAAAGTCGCCGCGGGGCGGTGTCTACTCGCGAGAAGACCGAAAGGAGAGGCGGATGACCGATTTCGTTCTGGTGCACGGTGCCTGGCACGGAGCGTGGTGCTGGAGCCGGGTGGTCCCGGCGATCTGGGCGGCGGGGCACCGGGCCTTCGCGGTGGCGCTGACCGGACTCGGCGAGCGGGCGCATCTCTTCTCGCCCGACATCCGAGTCGCCACCCATGTCGCCGACGTCGTCGGAGTGATCGAGGCGGAGGAGATGGTCGGCGCGGTGCTGGTCGGCCATTCCTATGCCGGTACGGTGATCACCGGGGTCGCCGACCGGCTCGAGCGGGCCGATGCGCTGAAGCGGCTGGTCCATCTCGATGCCGCCATCCCCGATCCGGGCGACAGTTGGTCGACCGGGCATACGGAGGAGACCAAGGCGTCGCGGCGGGCGGTGATCGCCGAGAAGGGCTTCATTCCGCCGGCCGACCCGGCGGTCTTCGGGCTGGCCGGCGAGGACGCGGACTGGGTCCGGCGGCGCATGACGCCACAACCGCCGGCGCTCTACGACGACCCGATCGACTTCGATCCGGCGCGGGTGGCGCGCTTTCCGCGGTCGTTCATCGACTGCACCGAGCCGGCGCTGCCCACCATCGACCGGTCGCGCCGACGGGTGCGGACGGAGCCCGGCTGGGAGGTGATCGAGATGCGGACCGGCCACGATCCGATGGTGAGCCGGCCGCGGGAACTCGCCGAGATCCTGCTCCGCTGGGCGTGAGGGCGGCGGTTCGCGCCGCCGCGGCGTACCGGACTTCATTCGACGCAGGGGAGGGGCGGCGGCTCGCGTCGCCGCCCCCCGCGAGGGTCACTTCACCGTTTCGGCCGCCTTCTTGACGAAGCTCGGGTCGAAGGAGCGGGCGGTGTCGATCTTGGCATTCTTGAAGTCGGCCTCGGTGGTCTGGAGGAACTTCAGGGTCGAGTCCATGCCGTCCGCCGGGATCAGGCCGGTCCTCGAGTAGGTCGGGATAGAGGCGACGAGCGCCTTCAGATAGAGCGCCTTGTCGCCGAGCATGTAGTCTTCGGGGACCTTGGCGGCGATCTCCTCGGGCGTCGCCTTCTCCACCCACTTCAGCGTCCGGTAGAAGGCGTTGACCAGCGCCTGGACGGTGTTCGGGTTGGCGGCGGCGAAGTCGCGCTTCAGGTAGAGCACCGCGGCCGGGTTGGTGCCGCCGAAGACGGCGCGGGTGCCGGCTTCGGTGCGGGTGTCGACGAGGATCTTGATGGCCCCGTCCGCCTCGAGCTTGGAGATCACCGGGTCGAGGTGGGAGATGGCGTCGACGTTGCCTTTTTCCAGCGCCGCCACGGCGGAGGCTCCGCCGCCGACGCCGATGAAGGCGGCGTCGTCGGGCGCGAGGCCGGCCTTGATCATCTGGTAGGTGACGGTCAGGTGGGTGGAGGAGCCCGGCGCGGTGACGCCGATCTTCGAGCCCTTCAGGTCGGCGACCGACTTCACTTTGTCGGCCTTGTCCTTGGCGACCGCCAGCACGATGCCGGGGAAGCGGCCGAGTTCGATCACCGCGGTGATGTCCTGGCCCTTCTGCTGCATGCGCATGGTGTGTTCGTAGGCGCCGGTGACGACGTCGACCGAACCGCCGATCAGCGCCTGCAACGCCTTGGCGCCGCCGCCGAAGTCGTTGATCGTGACCTCGAGGCCCTCGTCCTTGAAGTAGCCGAGCCGGTCGGCGAGGGTCAGCGGCAGATAGTAGAGCAGCGGCTTGCCGCCGACGCCGATCTCGAGCTTGGGCTTCTCCGGCGGGGCCGCCGTGGCCGCCCCGACGGCGAGGCCGAAGGCGGCGAGGCCGGCCGCCACGATACCGATCAGACGCTTCATCGCGTGGTTCTCCCTGTGGTCGTCCGGCGTCGTCGTGCGCCGGATCTCGTGACCCGCCCCGGACGGGGTCAGGCGTCGTTGAGCGAATTGCGCGGCCGCCACACCAGCAGGCGATCCTCGATGGCGGTGACGGCCCAGTCGATCACCAGCACGAAGGCGGCGAGCACCAGCATGCCGGCGAAGACACCGGCGATGTCGAAGACACCCTCGGCCTGATGAATGAGGTAGCCGAGCCCGGCGGAGGAGCCGAGGTACTCGCCGACCACCGCGCCGACGAGGGCGAAGCCGACCGAGGTGTGGAGCGAGGAGAACATCCAACTGAGCGCCGAGGGCCAGTAGACGTGGCGGAAGAGCTGGCGCTCGTTCATCCCCATCAGGCGGGCGTTGGCCAGTACCACCGGGCTCACTTCCTTGACGCCCTGATAGACGTTGAAGAAGACGATGAAGAACACCAGCGTCACCCCGAGCGCCACCTTCGACCAGATGCCGAGGCCGAGCCACAGCATGAAGATCGGGGCGAGGACGACGCGCGGCAGGGCGTTGATCATCTTCAGGTAGGGATCGAAGACGGCGGCGACGGTCGGTTTGCGCGCGAACCAGAAGCCGAAGACGATGCCGCCGATCGCGCCGATGGCGAAGGCGAGCGCCGTCTCGATCAGGGTCACCGCCAGGTGCTTCCAGATCATACCGGTGGCGAACATGCGCACCACCCGGGCGAAGACCGCCTCGGGCGTGGAGAAGAAGAACGGCGGCAGCAGCAGCACGCCGAATATCTTCACGTTCGAGCCGATCCACCAGACGGCGAGGAGGACGACGCCGACGAGGATCTGGAGGGAGAGGAGCTTGACCCGGCTCATGCGTCCTCGCCCCCGTAGGTCTTGATCACCTCGGCCTTGAGTTGGCCCCAGATCGTCCGGTGCAACTCGTGGAAGCGCGGATCGAGGCGGATGTCGGCGGCGTCGCGCGGCCGGGCGAGATCGATGCGGTGATCGCCGATGATGCGGGCGGTGGGGCCGGCGGACATGATCAGCACCCGGTCGGAGAGCGCGATCGCCTCCTCGAGGTCGTGGGTGACGAAGAGCACCGCTTTGCGGTCGGCAGCCCACAGGTCGAGCAGCAGATTGCCCATGATCTGGCGGGTCTGGGCGTCGAGCGGCCCGAAGGGCTCGTCCATCAGCAGGATCTTGGGATGGCGGATCAACACCTGGGCGAGGCCGACGCGCTTGCGCTGGCCGCCGGAGAGCTGATGGGGATAGCGATCGGTGAAGCGGGCGAGGCCGACGCGACCGAGCCAGGCCCGAGCCTCGTCACGGGCCTCGGAGCGCGATCGACCGGCGACCTCGAGGCCGAGGGCGACGTTGTCGAGCGCCGTCTTCCACGGCATCACCGCGTCCTGCTGGAAGAGGTACCCGGCCTCGCGGCACAGGCCGGCGAGCGGGCGGCCGAGAACATCGACGCGGCCGGCGACCGGCTTCAACAGGCCGGCGACGGCGTTGAGCAGGGTCGATTTGCCACAGCCGGTGGGGCCGACGATCGCCACGAATTCGTTCTCGGCGACCTCGATCGAGGTGTCGGCGACGGCCTCGTAGGTGGCGCCACCTTCGAGGCGGAAGGCGATGCGGACGCCGTCGAGCCGTATGGCCGATGCCGCAACGTCACGGGTCGGTCGCGGCGCGCCGAGCGAATCCATTCCCGTCCTCCCGCGTCCGCCGGTCGTGGCGTGGCCACGCCCGCGTCTCGGCGGGTCGTGATCGTGAAGCGGGTGCCACTTTCGCCAGCGGAGCCGGCGTGGTCAAGCATTCCGACCACGCGGGGGCGATGCGCCGTGCGCGGAGGTGCGTTCCGGCGAGCGGATCGAAACGTCAGCCGCCGAGGAGCGCGGCACGCAGATCGGCGAGCTCGCGGGTGCTCAGCCTTTCGCCGTCGCGCCAGCGGGCGAGCAGGCGGCGTTGGCGGAAGGAGAGGGCGTCGACCGCCCCGGCGCGATCCCATCCGGCGCGCGCGAGCTCTTCGAGCGCGTCGGTGCGGATGTCGTCGTCCCAAGATTCGATGTCGGCGGCTCCGAGCATGCTCATCCCCCCTGTCTCCGGCCGACCTCGGCACGGGAGACGGATCGAATTCGACCCCACGCCACTCTCGTGGCGCGGACTGCTGGCGTCCCGTCGGGGGAATCGTCCCTTCCCACTCGGGTCTCGGCCGCCACCGGCGGGGGCCCCGCTCCGCCGGCGGGGGGGTTCCGAATACGTGACTCTGTTGCGGTGCAATGTCAATGCTGCGCTGCGGCCATCAATTGGTCGTGACCCGCGACGCGTCGGCGCGGCCGGGGGTGCCAACATATGAGCGAAATCGTATATGTGGGGCATTCCGGAGCGGCTCCGGCCGTTCGCTTCCCGATGGAGATCGCTCGATGAGACTTCCCGCCGTCGTCGCCGCCCTGCTTCTGGCGCTCACCCTCGGTGCCGGTTCGGCATTCGCGGCCCAGACCGTCACCTACGACCAAGTCGTCGACGGCCTCGCCAAGGACTCCATCGTGCTCGTCGACATCCGCGAGCCCGACGAGTTCGTCGCCGGCCACGTGCCGGGTGCGGTCAATCTGCCGCTGTCGAAGCTGACGCCGGCGGCGCTGCCGAAGCCGGGCGACAAGACCGTGGTGATCATGTGCCGGTCCGGCAACCGATCGGGCCGCCTCGCCCAGATGTTGCCGGGCGTCGGGCGTGCCGACATCGCCGACTATTCCGGCTCGATGATCGACTGGACCCGTCGCGGCGGTTCGATCGTCAAAGGTCAGTGACGCCCGCGCGTCGCGACGAACGCGTTCCGAAACGAGAGAGCGGCGGACCGATGGTCCGCCGCTCTCTCGTTCAGACTGCCGACGAAGGTCTCGAACCCACCCGGCGTCGTCCCCGGACCCGATCCGACGTCGCCTCAGACGCCCCTGAGGATCTTCTGAACCCGGTTGAGGCGCAGTCGGTAGGCGTCCGGCATGCCGGAGCCCAGGAGCGGACGCAGATACATGCGGAAGGCGTCGGTGACGTCGTTGCCGGTCTCGGCGATGAACTCGTCGGGCATGGTGCGGGTCTTGCCGGCGACCGCCTCCAGCGGCGAGAGCTGGTAGTCGACCGAGTAGAATCCGGTGCGGTGGATGGTCACCGAGCCGTCGGTCTTGCCCCACATGGCGAATTGGACCGCCTTCTCGCCGACCTCGCGCGCTTCGCGTTGGTCGACGTCGGAGACGCAGCCGATGAAGGAGCGCTGCAGGTAGCCGAAGGTATCGCCGCGGACGCGGTTGATCTTGAGCTTCTGCTTCACCTCTTCGCAGAGCAAGTCGGCGAGCGCCCCGGTACCGGAGAGCTGGACGTTGCCGTGGGCGTCGCGTTCCACTTGGCTCATCAGCTTGGTCATGATCGGTACGCCCGATTCGTCATGGATGCCCTCCGAGACCGCGACGACGCAGCGGCCGTACTTCTCGTAGGTCGCCTTGACGTCGGCGAGGAAGCGATCGATCGAGAAGGGGCGTTCCGGGATGTAGATCAGGTGCGGGCCGTCGTCGGGGAACTTCTTGCCCAGCGCCGACGCGGCGGTGAGGAAGCCGGCGTGACGACCCATGACGACGGCGACGTAGACGCCGGGCAGGGCGGCGTTGTCGAGATTGGCCCCCATGAAGGCCTGGGCGACGAAGCGCGCGGCGGAGGGGAAGCCCGGCGTGTGGTCGTTGACCGTCAGGTCGTTGTCGATGGTCTTCGGAATGTGGATGCAGCGCAGCGGATAGTCCGCCTTCTTCGCCTCTTCCGAGACGATGCGCACGGTATCGGAGGAGTCGTTGCCGCCGATGTAGTAGAAGTGGCCGATCTGGTGGGCGCGCAGGACCTTGAAGATCTCCTGGCAGTATTTCAGGTCGGGCTTGTCGCGGGTCGAGCCGAGACCGGAAGACGGGGTGTTGCCGACCATCTCGAGGTTGTGGCTGGTCTCTTGGGTGAGGTCGAGGAACTCCTCGTCGACGATGCCGCGCACGCCATGATAAGCGCCGTAGACGAGTTCGACGTTGCGGAACTTGCGCGCCTCGAGCACGGCTCCGACGAGCGACTGGTTGATGACGGCGGTCGGCCCACCACCCTGGGCCACGAGTACCTTGGTCAAGGTCATGCTGAGTTCGTCTCCCTCACCGACCGGTCTCGACGGCGAACCGGCCGTGAGGGAGCTAACACCAAAATCGTCGTCTCGACCACTGGCGGTCGTGACGCGGACTCACTCGGCGGCGCGGGCGCGGCGCGGTCGAGCCGAGTTCTTCCGGCGACCGCGTTGGCGCCCGGCGGCGGGTTTGCCGAGCAGCAGCGGGATGTCGGCGGCGGGCAGCGGCGGGGCGAAGAGCCATCCCTGGACGAAGTCGCAGCCGAGCCGCACCAGTTCGTCGAACTGGGCTCGGGTCTCGACGCCCTCGGCCAGCACCTCGAGCTTGAGATTGCGGGCGAGCGAGACGATCGCCGAAGTGATCTCGACCGAGGTCGGATCGTCGGGCATGTCGGCGACGAAGCTGCGGTCGATCTTCAGCTTGTCGATCGGCAGGCGGCGCAGGTAGGCGAGTGACGACCAGCCGGTGCCGAAGTCGTCGATCGACAGGCGCACCCCCAGTTCGCGCAGCGCGGCGAGGCGGCGGTCGGCGATCGGACCCTGGTCCATCAGCGCCCCTTCGGTGATCTCGATCTCGAGGTGGCGGGCGGGAACGCCGGTCTCGGCGAGGACGTCGGCGATACGGCGCGGTACGTCGGCGCGCTGGAATTCGCGCGGGCTGAGGTTGACGGCGACGGTGTCGAGACCGATGCCGGCATCGATCCATTCTCGCATCTGTCGGCAGGCGTTGCGCAGCACCCACTCGCCGATCGGGATGATCAGGCCGGTCTCCTCGGCGATGGGGATGAAGCGGTCGGGCATGATCAGCCCGTGGATCGGATCGCGCCAACGTAGGAGTGCTTCGACGCCGCGCACGCGCCCGTCCGACGTCGTCACCTGAGGTTGATAGTGGAGTTCGAACTCGCCGCGCTCGAGGGCGCGCCTCAGCCCCGCCTCGGTCTCGAGGCGATTGGCGGCGGCGGCGGTCAACACCTCCTCGTAGAAGCGATGGGTGGCGCGACCGGCGGCCTTGGCCTCGTAGAGGGCTGTGTCGGCGTGCTGGATCAGCTCGTTGGCGATCCTGCCGTCGGTGGGGAAGAGAGAGATGCCGATCGAGGTGGAGATGAAGATCTCCTGCCCGTCGGTGAGCACGAAGGGCTGGTCGAGGCGTTCGATCAGGTGGTGCGCGAGTTCGGCCGCGGGTTCCCTGCCTTCGATGGCGCGCACCAGGCCGACGAATTCATCGCCGCCGAGGCGGGCGAGCATGGCGCCGGCGGGCAGGACCTCGCGCAGACGCTGCGACACCAGCCACAGCAATTCGTCGCCGGCGGCGTGTCCGAGGCTGTCGTTGACGTTCTTGAAGCGGTCGAGATCGAGGAAGAGCACCGCGCCGATCACTTCGTCGTGGAGAGCGCTCTCGATGGCGCGATCGAGCTCGTCGAGCAGCAAGACGCGGTTCGGCAGGTCGGTGAGGGGGTCGTGGTGGGCGAGGTGGGAGAGGCGCGCCTCAGACTGCTTGATCTGGCCGATGTCGATGAAGGTTCCGACGTAGTTTGCGATGCGGCCGGTCTCGTCGCGGACCGAGGAGATCGTCAGCCATTCCGGGAAGATCTCGCCGTCGCGGCGGCGGTTCCAGATCTCGCCCTGCCAATGGCCGATCCGGTCGATGGTCTTCCACATCTCGGTGTAGAAGGAGGGGTCGTGCCGGCCCGAGTGCAGGCGGCGCATGGTGTCGCCGACGATCGCATCACGCGGCCAGCCGGTGATGGTGGTGAAGGCCGGGTTGACGTCGATCACCCGGCCGCGGGCGTCGGTGATGACCACGCCTTCCTGGGAGTTGGTGAAAACGGCGGCGGCGCGGCGCAGGTCGGCTTCGTCACGCTTGCGGTCGGTGATGTCGGCATGGGTGCCGACGACGCGCAGCGCTCGTCCGCGCCCATCGCGGACGACGAAGCCGCGGGAGAGGATGTGGCGCCAGGCGCCGTCCGGCATGAGCAGGCGGAACTCCGTCGACAGGGCCTCGGCGCGGCCGGTTATGACATCGCGCAGATGGGCCTCCGCCCGCGGCCGGTCGTCGGGATGGACGCGATGCTTCCAGTTCGACCATTCGTCGCCGGCGTTCTCCGTATCGAAGCCGAGGATCTCCCGACACCGCGGCGACCGGAAGATCTCTCCGGTCGCGAGGTCCCAGTCCCAGAGGCCGTCGGCCGATCCTCGCATAGCCAGATCGAAGCGCTCCTCGCTCGCTCGCAACGCTTCTTCCGCGGCGCGGCGGGCCGAGATGTCCTCGATCACCGCGACGACGTACGGCGCGGCGTCGGCGGCGTCGCGGACGATCGAGGCGGTGACCGCCACCCAGACGATGGACCCGTCGCGGTGACGGATGCGGTGCTGGGTGGTGACGGTCGTCTTCTCGTTGCGGGCGAGCTGGAACAGGGAGCGCGCCACCGCGAACCGTTCCGCGGGGTGGACCAGTTCGGCGATCGGTACGCCCATCAGGTCTTCGCCTTCGTAGCCGGCGATGGCGGCGAGGCGGCGATTGCAGCGGATCCAACTGCCGTCGAGGCCGACATGGGCGATGCCGACCGCGGCCTGCTCGAAGGTCGAACGGAAGCGCTCCTCGGCCGCTTGGGCGCGGTGACGCTGGTCGATCTCGCGATAGGCGGCATCGAGCCGCTGTCGCTGCCACAGCAGGACCGCGATGCCGAGGCCGCCGGTGAGGGCGAAGATGATCGACAGACCGACGACGAACGCCAGACCTTCGATCTCGGCCAGAGCTTCCGCCTCGTCCATCTTGGCGACGAGCGTCCAGCCGGTGGCCGGGATCGTCGCCATGGCGGCGATGACGCGTTCGCCCCGGTAGTCCTTGCCGGTGGCGGTGGTGTCGCCGAAGCGGACGTGGCGGACGGCGGGAAGGTCGACACGGTCGAGGGGGATGCGGCGGGCGAGCGGTTCGCCGTGACCGAGCCGGGTGTCGACAAGAGGGACCACCGCATCGCCTTCGCGGCGAACGAGCGCGTTCTCTCCGGTTCGGCTCGGCATCGGCCAGGCGGCGAGGAACGGGTTGAGCCAGGTCGCCGAATCGACGTCGAGCACGGCGACGGCGAGGGGCTCGCCCCGGGTCATCTCGGGATCGTAGATCGGCGCCAGCCACGCCATGTGGATACTGCCGTCCTGGCGTTTGTGGAGATCGAGGAGGACGACCCGCGTCCCGGTCCCGGCGCGAGCCACGGCGGCGCGGAATTCCGGGGTGTCCGAGCGCGCCTGTTCGTCGCCGAGTAGCAAGGTCCCGGAGGAATCGACCAGGGCGACGCCGTGGTAGCTCTGGCTGCCGCGCAGGATCGCGAGCGTCTCCTCGAGGCTTTCGGCATCTTCCGCGTCACGCGTCTCGAGCCAGCGCGACAGCCTCTCCCGGCGCAACGGGTCGCGCGCCAACACCTCGGCATCGCCACGGCGCTGCTCGAGCCAGCGGGCGATGGCGTCGACCTCGAGGTGGGAGAGTGCCTCGAGCTTCTGGATGGCGTCGGTACGCACCATCGCGGATTGGGTGCGATAGGCGAAATGGGCGATGCCGAGCACGGCGACGACCGCGGCGGTCAAGGCGACGATCGGCGCCGCCGAGGCGGTGGCACCGCGCAGACGCTTCTTCGGTTCACCGCGAGGGGCACGTAGAAAGGCGATCGTCAGAAGCACAGCCGATGTCGCGACGAAGAACAGCCCTTTGAAAACCGATATTTCTAACAGTGTGCCTTCGTCGGCCACACCCGCCAGCAACAGATCGGAGAAGAAGATCCACAACGAAGCGAACAGCGCATAGGTCGCCACCACTCGCATCACGTAGGACTTGTAGCGTTCGACGGCCATACGCGCCTTTGCCTCGACTGCGTGATCACTGACGACGTCGCGTCATGTGGAGAGATCGGATTTCGCTCGAACTACTTCCGGATTCGATGATACCGGCGGCCGTGATCAGAGTTTTCGACCGCAGACACACGAAGTATTCAGTGGGAACCATTACAATTCACCTAATCGTGTGGAGGAATCGGTGACGCCGACGGAGCGAACCGGTGGGAACGACTCAGGAATCGTGACCGAACGTCGACGACGACTCGGGGAACCCGCGCCTCGATCGAGAACGACTCCGCCCGCCCGGCCGGCGGTCGACGAAGACTCGGGAATGATCCGCGCCCACGGTCGGTGATACGTACGACGGCGCGGTCCGGGGGGCGGGGAAAGCGAACCGCGACATGGTCTTTTCATCTTACCAAGCCAACCTCGAGGTCATAAGATCGACCTTTCCGACGGCGCCGATGGGAGCCCCCGATCTGTGGCCCGGGGCGGCGCGAGGGAACGCGGGAAATCGGAGGGCAGGACCGTGGAGCCGGTGCGGAACCCCAAGTTGGCGGACGCCATCGCCGAACACATCGAGCAACTGATCCTCGAGGGAACGCTGCGGCCGGGAGAACGGCTGGCGTCGGAGCGGGAGCTGTCGGAGAAGCTCGAGGTATCGCGCCCGTCGCTGCGTGAGGCGTTGGACAAGCTCGAGGTGCGCCGGTTGTTGCGCACGACGCGGGGCGGCACCTACGTCGCCCATTTCATGGCGCCGCTCACCGAACCGCTGGCGACGTTGATGCAGTCGAACGAGCAGGTGATCGTCGACTATCTCGAGTATCGCAAGCTGGTCGAAGGGGCGGCGGCGCGGTTGGCGGCGGAACGGGCGACCGAATTCGACCGGCAGGCGATCCGGACCTGTCTCGAGCGGATGAAGGCGGCGCACGGCCTCGACGACCCGACGGCGGAGGCGACGGCGGATGCCGATCTCCACATGCTGATCTACGAGGCGTGCCACAATCTCGTGGTGCTGCACGTCATGCGTGCCTTCTCGGAGATGCTGCGCAGTGACGTCTTCTACAATCGCCATCGGCTCTACGTGACGCCGGGGGTGCGCGATCTTCTCCTCGCCCAGCACATCGCCGTCGCCGAGGCGGTGGTCGCGGGCGATCCCGATCGGGCGGAGGCGGCGGCGAGCGAGCACATCCGCTACACCGCCGAGACGTTGACGCGGCTGCGCGACGACGAAAAGCGCCTCGGGCGCGCCCTGCGCCGCTTCGGTCGCCACGACATCGTCGCCGGTTGAAGCCTCAGTCGGCCAGGGTGGCGAGTTCGGCGAGGAGGGCGCGGGTGGCGACCGGTTCGGCGCGCGCGGCGACGGAGGCGGCGATCGTCTCGGCATCGAGGCCGGCGTCGAGGTCGGCGCGCAGGCGGACGATCTCGGCGAGGAAGCTCTCGGCGGTGAAGTCGGCGGCGAAGCGGACGCCCGGGTTGCCGGCGTAGGCGCCGAGGAGCGTCGGCAGCGGCGACAGCACGTAGGGCCGGCCGCAGGCCAGGGTCTCGACGATGATGAAGGGCGAGCCCTCGCCGAAGTGCGAGCACATCAGGCCGATGTGGCATTCGCCGATCGCCGCGGCGAGGCGTGGCGCATCGAGCAGCCCGGAGCAGACGACGTCGGCGGCGAGGCCGACCGCCTCGATACGGTCGACGTCCTTGCCGAAGTAGCGAAACTCGATCGTGTCGCCGAAGCGTCGCTTGCCCTCTCGGATGATCTCGAAGAGCAGCTTCGGGTTCTTCTGTTCGACGATGCGGCCGGCGTAGAAGACGATCGTCTTGTCGCCCGCCGGCAGCGGGCGCGGGGTGAAGACGTCGGCGTACCAGGCGTCGACATGGGCGAGGCGGGTGCCGAGGCGGGCGATCACCCCGGGCGAGAGGCCGGTGTCGTCACGGCCGACCACCTGCACCCGGTCGGCCACCCGGGGCAGGAACCAGCAGGCGAGATCGTGGACGAGGCGCTTGGCGCGCTCGCCCTTTCCCGGGCCGGTGCCGTGGATGGTGAAGATGCGGACACCGGGGAACAAGGGAGCGAAGACGACGTATTCGGGTCGGGAGAACTCGAGCACGGGCTTCTTCGGTCCGGCGGCGAGGGCGGCGCGGATGCGGCGGGCGGCGGCGGCGACCGCGACGGCGAAGGGGATCCACTTCGGGCCGGGCATTCTCGGCAGGCGCAGGCCGAGACGGTTCCTCGCCGGACGGGCCGGTTCCTCCGAGACGAGGACGGCCTCCTCGCCGGCGGCGGCGAGCAGCGTGTCGACGTACCGCTCGATGCCGCCCTGGGCATCGGTGACGTCGTTCTGATGGAAGAAGGCGAACATCACGAAGTCCCGCCGTCCCCGGACACCGGGCCGGGTTCGGAACCTTCTCTAACGGATCGGTCTGAAGATCGGGTTGATGGTGAGCGGGGGCGAAAACGCGAAGAGGCGGCCGAAGCCGCCTCCCGACGTCGACGGGGATCCCGCCTCAGGTGTGCAGCGTCTCGCCGTGGAGGGCGAGGTCGAGGCCCTCGCGCTCCTGGTCGGAGGCGACGCGCAGCGCGGTCATCAGGCTCGTCACCTTGAGCGCGATCCAGGTGCCGGCGACGCACCAGGCGGTCACCACCACGACGGCGACGATCTGCAGGCCGAACTGACGCAGGTTGCCCTCGATCAGGCCGGAGATCGCGGCGTCGCCGGTGACGGCGGAGGAGGCGAAGACCCCGGCGAAGAGGGTGCCGAGGAGGCCGCCGACACCGTGGACGCCGAAGACGTCGAGGCTGTCGTCGTAGTTCAGGCGATGCTTCAGCTCGGTGCAACACCAGTAACAGACGACGCCGCCGACGAGGCCGATGACGAGGCCGGCCCAGGGCTCGATGTAGCCCGAGGCGGGCGTGATCATGCCGAGGCCGGCGATGGCGCCGGAGACCATGCCGAGCACCGAGGGCTTGCCGCGCTGCCACCACTCCATCGCGGTCCAGGCGACGGCGCCGGCCGAGGCCGAGAGGTGGGTGGCCATGATCGCCCAGACGGCGCGCGAACCGGCGCCGAGCGCCGAGCCGCCGTTGAAGCCGAACCAGCCGACCCACAAGAGCCCGGTGCCGGTCACCGCCATGGTGAGGTCGAAGGGCGCGAGGTTCTCGCGGCCGAAGCCCATGCGGTTGCCGACGACGAGGGCGGCCACCAGACCGGCGATGCCGGCGTTGATGTGGACGACGGTGCCGCCGGCGAAGTCGATGACGCCCATCGCGCCGAGGAAGCCGCCGCCCCACACCCAATGGGCGGAGGGGACGTAGACGAGGAAGAGCCAGATCACCGAGAAGATCAGGAAGGCGGCGAAGCTCATGCGGTCGGCGACCGAGCCGCCGACCAGCGCCACGGTGATGATGGCGAAGGTCATCTGATAGGCGAGGAAGAGCATCTCGGGGATGGTCTTGGCGAAGGGGCTCACCGTGTCGAGGCCGATGCCGGCGCCGAAGATCCGAGCGGAGGAGCCGAGGACGGCGCCGTCGCCGGTGAAGGCCAGCGAATAGCCGAGGGCGTACCACAGGATCGACACCACCGCGGTGGCGGCGACCGACTGCGCCATGGTGGCCAGGAGATTCTTCTTGCGCACCATGCCGGCGTAGAACAGGGCCAGTCCCGGCATGGTCATCATCAGGACGAGGGCGGTGGCGGCGATCATGAAGCCGGTGTCGGCGGCATCGATCGGCGAGCCTTCGGCGGCCGCGGCGGCTTCGGCGCCGAGGCAGAGGACGAGCGTCGTCCCGAGGAGGGACGCGAGACGGTTGATCATGGCAGGGACCGCTGGGTGTGGGTTGCTGACGACGACGTGCGGGCGGACGGACGGATCGTGGAGACCCGGCGCGGGATCAGAGCGCGGCTTCGCCGCTCTCGGCGGTGCGGATGCGCATCGCCTGTTCGACCGGCAGGACGAAGATCTTGCCGTCGCCGATCTGCCCGGTGTGGGCGGAGGTGCGGATCGCCTCGACCGTGGCGGCGACGCGGTCGTCGGCGACCGCCACCTCGACGCGCACCTTGGGGATGAAGCTCACGACGTATTCGGCGCCGCGGTAGATCTCGGCATGGCCCTTCTGGCGGCCGTAGCCCTTCACTTCGGAGATGGTCATGCCGTGGATCTCGAGCCCGGTGAGCGCATCGCGCACCTCGTCGAGTTTGAACGGCTTGATGATGGCGACGACGAGTTTCATTCGAACCCCCGGGACTGCGGAAAAGTTGAGCGGATTGGCGTGATCGTCAGCAACTCACGTGCCAATTCTGCTGAATTCTCCGCCACCGAGCAACACGAATGGGCTTTCGGATCGCGAGGTTCCACCCGATGTGGGCGGCGCTCGAGAGATGGTCAGAACCGTGCCTCTCTCTCGAGCAGATGCCGCTCGAGGCGGCAGGTCCACTCATGCCGGCGGCATCGAGCGGGCCCGGAAGCGGGCGCGCAGCAGCGCGGCGGCGACCGCGGCGGCGACGGCGGGGACGGCGAGCGCGAGGAGGGCGGCCGTGGCTCCGCCGTGGTCGAGCACCAGGGCGATGACGAAGGGAGCGAGCGCCGAGAACCAGAAGGCGGGCGCGCCGATGCGGCCGGTGATCGCGCCGTAGGAGCGCGGATCGAAGAGCACCAGCGGCGCGGCGCCGCGGGCGATGGTGACGAGGCCGTTGCCGGCGCCGCCGCCGACCGAGAAGACCAGCGCCGCGATCTGGCTCACGCCGGCGAAGGGGGCGAGCGCAAGCGTCAAGGGCAGCGACAGGCAGGCGGCGAGCGACAGGTCGAGCGGATGGAGCCGTCCGCCGGAGGCGAATTCGGCGAAGCGGGCGGCGGACTGGCCGACGCCGCGCAGGCTCGAGACCGTGACCGCCACCGGAAGGGCGAGACCGAGCGCGACGAGCAGCGGAATGAGGTGGGCGGCGAGCGCCGAGGCGAGAACGCTGGTCGCCACCGCGACGATGCCGAAGAGGACGGCGGCCAGGCGACGATCGGCGGGCGTCACGGCGAGCGGCGGCGGCGGTGCCCGGCCGGAGGTGGTCGACGTGGGCGAGTGATCGCCCGCCGCCGGGATCGCCAGATGCAGCGGCAGGGTCAGGAGCGCGAAACCGGCGAAGACCAGCGTGGCGCCGCGCCAGCCGAGATGTTGGGCGAGGACCTCGCCGACGAACCAGAAGACGGTCGAGGCGAGGCCGCCGGAGAGCGTCACGGTGGTGATGGCGCGGCGGGCGTCGACGGGGTCGATGCGGACGAGGGCGGCGAAACAGGCGTCGTAGAGCGACATGCGCATGGCGACGCCGAGCACCACCCAGGCGGCGAACCAATGGACGAGGTGGTGGGCGGTGGCCAGGAGCGCCAGGCCGATCGCCCCGGCGAGGGAGCCGATCGCCATCACCCGCCGACCGCCGGCACGGTCGATCGCCCGTCCGATCGCCGGCGAGATGAAGCCCATGACGAGCAGGGCGAGGGAGAAGCCGCCGTGGACGACCCCGCGCGACCAACCGGTGTCCGCGACCATGCGATCGCCGAAGACGCCGACGGTGTAGAAGGTCACGCCCCAGCCGATCAGTTGCGAGGCCGAGAGCGCGACGACGACCGGGCGAGCGATCATGGCATCGGCCGCGTGGTCGGCGGTGTCTCATCGCCGGGGCCGAGGGGGCGACGCATCAACACGCTGTCGAGCCAGCGGCCGTGTTTCCAGCCGACGGAGGTCAGGAGCCCGGCATGGGTGAAGCCGAGGGCGGCATGGAGGCCGATCGAGGCGGTGTTGGCGCTGTCGCCGATGACGGCGAGCATCTGCCGGAGGCCGAGCGCCGTCGTCGCCTCGATCAGTGCGGCGAGCAGGGCGCGTCCGAGCCCCCGGCCCTTGGCGTCGGGCGCGACATAGACCGAGTTCTCGACGGTGAAGCGGTAGGCCGGGCGCGGCCGGTAGGGGCCGGCGTAGGCGTAGCCGAGCACCCGGCCGTCGACCTCGGCGACGAACCAGGGCAATCCCGCCTCGCGAATCTTCGCCATGCGAGCCGCCATCTCCGCCACGTCGGGCGGTTCGATCTCGAAGGAGGCGCAGCCGTTGATCACCGCGTCGGCGTAGATGGTGCGGATGGCGGCGAGGTCGGTCGGAGTTGCGGGGCGGATCAGGGGATCGGAGCGGTCGGTCATGCTGGCGGGGGCGGCTCGCGGGATCTGAAGGTGCGTCTCGACACGTTGTTGCGCGTCGCGACGTCATCGATCAAGCTCATGGACGTTCTGCGATGCAGAAGGAAAACGCATGGATGATCGCCGCCGATCTCGATCGCCTGTTCGCCTTCGCCGAAGTGGCCGAGGCCGCGGGCTTCTCGCGTGCCGCCGAGCAACGGGGCGTCAGTCAGTCGGCGATGAGCCTCAAGGTGAAACAGCTCGAGCGTGAGCTCGGGGTGCGCCTACTCGAACGGGTCGGGCGGCGGGTCTCGCCGACGGCGGCGGGGCGGGAGCTCCTCGTCCACGTCGCGACGGTGCGTGCGGCGCATGCGGCGGCGATCGCGGCGGTCAAGCCGCATCGCGACGGCGATGCGGGACGGGTGGTGATCGGCACCGGCGCCACCGCCTGCATCCATTTCCTGCCGGGTCCGTTGCGGCGTCTGAGGGCTTCGATGCCGGGGCTCGACATCATCGTGCGCACCGGCGACACGCGCGACATCCTCGCCGGGCTGGAGGCCAACACCATCGACGTGGCGCTGGTGACCCTGCCGGCCTCGGGGCGGGCGCTGGCGGTCGAGGAACTGATGGGCGACGAGATGCTGGCGGTGTTGCCGGCGGCGGAGAAGCCGCCCGAGGGGACGATCGACGCGGCGACGCTCGCCCGCCACCCGCTGATCCTCTACGAATCGCGCGGGCGGACCCGCACCATCATCGACGGGTGGTTCGCCGCCAGCGGCATCGTCGCCAAGCCGGTGATGGAACTCTCCTCGGTCGAGACGATCCGCGAACTGGTCGGAGCCGGGCTCGGTGCGACCATCCTGCCGGCGCTGGCGCTCGGGGCGCAGGCGACCGGCGCTCTGGCGGTCCGCCGGCTGGCACCGCGGCTCGAACGCCGCCTCGGTCTCGTCCTCAGGCGCGACAAGTCGCTCGACCCGGCGTTGCGGGCGGTGACGGCGGCGATGCGCACCCAGGCGGCGACGAGGGGTTGAGCCTCGCGTCGCGCCGAGACGCGCCGCCGAACGGGCTGCGCCACGAGCCTCCCACCGGTCGCGGAGCCGCCATTCCCGCGGCGCGACTTGTGTCGCGCCGGTGGCGGTGGTACCTGTATGCTGGTCGACTAGTCGACATGGCTCGTGCGACTCGCCGACGGGAATGCACCGTGCCGGACCCCGCGCCGGTACCGCCGAGCTGCGGCCACTCCGCCGAACTCGCCCCTTCCGGGACGGCCGCGGCGCGACGGATCCGGCGACGGGGACGGACGGCCACGTTGGGCTCGCCCGGGCGGCGGCGGTGTGCGCACGATGGCGTTCGGCGGCGGACGCCGATGACTCGGAATGCGACAGGAGATTTCCATGGAACAGACGTGGCGGTGGTTCGGCCCCGACGACACCGTTCCCCTCTCCCACATCACTCAGGCCGGCGCCACCGGCGTGGTCACGGCGCTGCACGAGATCCCCTACGGGGTGGTGTGGACACGCGAGGCGATCGAGGAGCGCAAACGGCTCATCGCCGCGGACCCCTCTCTCGGCCTGCGTTGGAGTGTGGTGGAGAGCCTGCCGGTCCACGAGCGCATCAAGATCGGCGAGGGCGATCTCTCCGAACTCTTCGAGAACTACCGCATCTCGATGCGCAATCTCGCCGCCGCCGGTGTCCACACCATCTGCTACAACTTCATGCCGGTGCTCGACTGGACGCGCACCGAGCTGCACCATCCGTTGGCCGGCGGCGCCACGTCGCTGCGTTTCAACGCCCACGAGTTCGCCGCCTTCGACATCTTCATGCTGGAGCGGCCGGGGGCGGCGGAGGAGCACGGGCCGGAGTTGACCGAGGCGGCCCGCGCCTGGTTCGCCACCACCACCGAGGCCGATCGCGAGGCGCTGCTCGCCAACATCATGTCGGGCCTGCCCGGCGCCTACGATCGTTACGACATCCCGCAACTGCGCGAGCAACTCGCCAGATACGACGGTATCGACCGGGCGAAGCTCCGGGCCAATCTGGTGCGCTTCCTCGAGGCGATCATCCCGACGGCGGAAGAGGTCGGCATCCGCATGGCGATCCATCCCGACGACCCGCCGCGCAATCTGATGGGCCTGCCGCGCATCGTCTCCTCGGCCGAGGACATCGCGTTCATTCTCGACGCCGTGCCCTCGCCGGCCAACGGCTTGACGCTGTGCGCCGGTTCGCTCGGTGCCGGAGCCCAGAACGACGTGCCGGCGATCGCCCGTCGCTTCGCTCCGAAGATCCACTTCACCCATCTGCGGAACGTCGCCAAGGACGCGGACGGCTCCTTCATGGAGGCCGATCACCTCGGCGGCGACACCGACATGGTCGATCTGGTGTCGGCGCTGCTCGAGGAGCAGGCCGCGCGCAAGGCGCGAGGCGACGAGAATTGGCGCATCCCGATGCGGCCCGACCACGGCCACGAACTGATGGACGACGTCGGCCGCGGTTCGCATCCGGGTTACACCGCCGTCGGCCGCCTCAAGGGGCTCGCCGAACTGCGCGGCGTCATGCACGCCGTCTCGACGATCAAAGGCCTGCCGCTCTGACGGTTGGACGGGACGAAGCGCCGGGGTGACGGGGAGACCCTCGTCACTCCGGCGTTTCGTCGTGTCGTGTCGTCACACGACGATGTCGAAACGGGTCTCGTCGATGGTCGGGGCGGCGGTGACGATGGCGACGAGGATGCGGGCGGTACCGCCGAGGCCGTCGGCGTCGAACCACAGGTAGCCGTTGTCGGTGTCGTAGAG
>JAOTSD010000005.1 GCA_030247555.1 Siculibacillus sp.
GTCTTGACCGGCGAACTCCGGATCAGGCCTACTTCAACAACACGCCGCTCCTCGCGGCGGCATGAAAGAGGCGGAAATCCACTCAACCGGACCGGGCCTGACTGTTCAAATCAGCGAGACCACCTCTTTACAAACACCCTTTGATATAACGGGAAGACAATGATGCGCAAAAGTTCGCTAAACGCCGCGAACGACATCATTTCACTCCCACTCGATCGTCCCCGGCGGCTTCGACGTCACGTCGTAGACCACGCGGTTGACGCCCCGCACCTCGTTGATGATCCGCGTCGCGGTGCGGCCGAGGAAGGCCATGTCGTAGGGGTAGAAGTCGGCGGTCATGCCGTCGACGGAGGTGACGGCGCGCAGCGCCAGGACGTGGTCGTAGGTGCGGTAGTCGCCCATGACGCCGACCGTCTGGACCGGCAGGAGCACGGCGAAGGCCTGCCAGATGACGTCGTAGAGGCCCGCTTTACGGATCTCGTCGAGGTAGATGGCGTCGGCCTTGCGCAGGATGTCGAGCTTCTCGCGGGTGATGCCGCTGGGGCAGCGGATGGCGAGGCCGGGGCCGGGGAACGGGTGGCGGCCGATGAAGGCCTCGGGCAGGCCGAGTTCGCGGCCGAGCGCCCGCACCTCGTCCTTGAAGAGCTCGCGCAGCGGCTCGACCAGCTTCATGTTCATGCGTTCGGGCAGGCCGCCGACGTTGTGGTGGCTCTTGATCGTCACCGACGGGCCGCCGGAGAAGGAGACGCTCTCGATCACGTCCGGATAGAGCGTGCCCTGGGCGAGGAAGGTCGGGGCGCCCTCGCCGTCTGCGGCGAGCTTCTTCGCCTCGGCTTCGAAGGTCTCGATGAACAGCCGGCCGATGATCTTGCGCTTCTGCTCGGGGTCGACGACGCCCTCGAGTTCGCCGATGAAGAGATCGGCGGCGTCGACATGGACGAGCGGGATGTGGAAGTGGTCGCGGAACATGCCGACCACCTGCTCGCTCTCGCCCTGACGCATCAGGCCGTGGTCGACGTAGATGCAGGTGAGCCTGTCGCCGATCGCCTCGTGGATGAGGACCGCCGCGACGGACGAGTCGACGCCGCCGGAGAGCCCGCAGATCACCCGCTCGTTGCCCACCTGCGCCCTGATCTTGGCGACCATCTCGGCGCGGTAGGCCGACATCGTCCAATCGGACTTCAGGCCGCAGATGCCGTGGACGAAGTTGGCGAGCAGCCGGCCGCCGTCGGGGGTGTGGACCACCTCGGGGTGGAACATCGTCGTGTACCAGCGACGCGCCTCGTTCGCCGCGATGGCGAAGGGGGCGTTCTGCGAGGTGCCGATCACCTCGAAGCCCTCAGGGAGCACGGTGACGCGGTCGCCGTGGCTCATCCACACCGGATAGCGCCCGCCCACCTCCCAGAAGCCCTCGAACAACGGCGAGGGCTTCAGGATCTCGACGTCGGCGCGGCCGAACTCGGCGGCGTGCCCGCCCTCGACGACGCCGCCCTGCTGGAGGCACAGCGTCTGCTGGCCGTAGCAGATGGCGAGGATCGGGACGCCCGCGTCGAACACCGCCTGCGGCGCGCGCGGCGAGCCTTCGCGGGTCACCGAGTCGGGGCCGCCGGAGAAGATCACGCCCTTCGGCTGCAACTTGGCGAAGGCGGCCTCGGCCGACTGATAGGGGTGGATCTCGCAATAGATGCCGGTCTCGCGGACGCGGCGGGCGATCAGCTGGGTGACTTGGGAGCCGAAGTCGATGATGAGGATGGCGTCGTGCAACATGGCGGGCTCCGGGGTCGGCGGACGGCGATCGGGGTTCGTCGCCCGGGGTTCTAGATCAGGCGAGCGACCGCGCCAAGCGGGCCGTCCGTCGATCGGGTCAATCCACGCGCTCGAGCACCGCGACGAAGAAGCCGTCGGTGTCGGCGGTGCGGGGGGTGAGGCGCAGTGCCGGGGTGCCCGGGGCACCGCGGCGGACGAAGGGGGCGAGACGGTCGCGCATCTCCGGCGCGAGGCGCGCCAGCGGATTGGCGATGCGCCAGCCGTCGTGGCGGGCGAGGAAGGCGACGACGCGGTCCTCGTCCTCTTCCAGCAGGACCGAACAGGTGATGTAGACGATGCGGCCCTTGTGGGCGGCGAAGCGGACGGCGGCGTCGAGGACGTGGTCCTGATCCTTGGTGCGGGCCTCCAGCGCATTGGGGCGCAGGCGCCATTTGGCGTCGGGGCGGCGGCGCCAGGTGCCGGTGCCGGTGCAGGGGGCATCGACGACGACGACGTTCATCCGGCCCTCGAGATCGGCGAGGACGTCGCCCTTGGCGGGCGGGCGGATCTCGATGTTGGGAGCGCCGGCCCGCTCGATGCGGTCGCGGAAGTCGCCGAAGCGGCGCTTGTCGTTGTCGTGGGCGAAGATGCGGCCGTCGGCGCCGAGGGAGGCGGCGAGCGCCAGCGACTTGCCGCCGCCGCCGGCGCACAGATCGAGGATCTTGTCGCCGGGACGCGGCGCGGCGATCAGGGCGGCGATCTGCGAGCCCTCGTCTTGGATCTCGACGCGACCCTCCTGATAGGCGGCCTCGGAGGGGACGTGCGGCGGCTTGGCGGTCGGCCCGCCGTCGGGCAGGCGCAGGCCGAGGGGGGAGAGCGCCGTCTCGACGGCGCCGAGGTGGGCGAGTTCGGCGGCGACCTTGTGGCGGGTGCCCTTCAGGGTGTTGACGCGCAGGTCGAGGGGCGCGCGGCCGGCGAGCGCCCGGGCCTCGGTCACCGTCGCCTCGCCCCAGAGCGCGGCGAGGCTCGGGGCCAGCCATTCGGGGAAGTCGCCGAGCACGTGGTCGGGGGCGCCGGCGAGCGCCTCGGCCTCGTCGGCGGTGAGGCGTCGGCGCTCGTCGTCGGTGAGCGGCGCCGGGGCGTGCGGATGGGCGAGCGCCGCCTCGAGGCCGTCGAGGCCCCTGCCCCACAGTCGGGCGTAGGTGGCGAACACCGCGGCGCGGGCAGAGGCGTCGCCCATGATGTGGGCGTTGGTCGCCTTGCGGCGCAACGCGTCGAAGGCGAGCGAGCCGATGGCGAGGCGGTCGCCGGAGCCGGCGAAGCGATGGGCGAGGCCCCAGTCCTTGAGCGCGTCGGCGACCGGCCGCTTGTGCCGCTCGACGTCGTCGAGCACCTCGATCGCGGCCTGCAGCCGCCCGCCGTCCTTCATGATCGGGTCTTTCTCCATTGGCGCCAGGCGACCATGGCGAGGCCGACGAGGAGCAGGCTCATGACGATGGTCACGGCGATCGACTTGGCCACGGTGTAGCGGCTGGCGGCGGCGACCGTCTCGGCGCCGATGCCGGCCGGGCCGAGGGCGAGGAGCACCGCGACCGAGGCGTTCTCGGCCCAGTCGAGCAGCGCCGTCGGGGCGGCGATCACCGTCGCCAGGCCAATGGCGATCGGCCGCGTCAGACCGAGGCGGACGCCGACGAAGGCGAGGCCGAGGGCGAGCGTGAGGCCGTTCAGCGCCGGGAAGACCGCGTCGAGACGATGCTGGACCTCGAGATACTCGGCCCGGCCGGCCGGGCCGAGCGCGGCGAGGAGGTCGCGGGCGGCGGCGAGGTCGTAACCGGCGGGGCGCAGGTCGAACATGCGCGGATCGGCGCTGCCGGCGGCGGCGGCGATGGCCGCGAGATGCGGCAGGGTGACCAGCAACATCTGGGCGTAGACCACCGCCGTGGCGGTCAAGAGCACCGTCGCCGCGAAGCGCAGGCCGCCGCCGCTCATGGCGTGGTCCTCGCCCGCCGGCGCAGCAGCACGACGGCGACGCCGAGTGCGGCGATGGTCAGGCCGACGAGCGCCATCGACCACTTGCGGGTAGAATACCACGAGGCGCGGGCGACGAGGTCGGCGTCGACCGCCTCCGGGGCGCGGCGCAGCATGTCGCGGATGGCGGCGTTCTCGGCGAAGTCGAGGAGCGTCGGCACCGCCACCACCACGCAGGCGACGACGACCCGTCCGACGCCGTCGAACCCGGCCCAGCCGAGGATCGCGGCCAGCAGCCAGGAGAGCGCGACGAAGTAGAGGATCGGGAAGGCGGTGTCGAGGCGCAGTTGGACGGTGTCGTAGAAGGCGCGGCCGTCCGGACCGAGGGCCTTCAGGAAGGCGACGGCCTCGCCGTGGTCGTAGCCGGTGAAGCGGATGTCGAAGGGTTGGCCGCCGCCGTATCCGGCGAGATGCGGCACCGACCAGGCGAGCATGGTGGCAGAGACGGCGACCATGGCGACGGCGCAGACGAGAAGGCCGATCCTCGATGCGGACATGTCCACTCCCCTCGCCATCACGCCCCGACAACCGCGGCGGCGATCAGACCCGTCATGACGATCACCGCCGCGACACCGACGAAATAGGCCGGACCACGGAAGCGCAGCCGGTTCTTCCAGCAATGGGCGACCGCATGGGCGATGCGGCTCACGGCGAAGATCCAGGCGCAGGCGACGAACACCGGGCTCGCCGCCTTCAGCCACAGCGCCAGCAGCACCAGGACGTAGAAGAGGACCGGCACCTCGAACTGATTGGAGAAGCTGTTCGAGGCGGCGCGGGCCTGCTTGGGCCAGCCCTCTTGCGAGAGCATGACGTCGCCGGTGATGGTGCCCGCCTGCACGGCGATCTTGCGGGCCTTCCCCAACCAGAAGCCGACGGCGATGGTCGTGACGATCTGGAGGAGGACGGCGAGGATCGCCAGGCGTTCGAGCGGGCTCATCGGACCTCAGACGTTGGAGGGATAGTTCGGGCTCTCGCGGGTGATCTGGACGTCGTGGACGTGGCTCTCGCGCAGGCTCGCGCCGGAGATGCGGACGAACTTCGCCTTCTGCGAGAACTCCGGCAGGGTCTTGGCGCCGACGTAGCCCATGGCGGCTCTGAGGCCGCCGGCGAGCTGATGCAGCACCGCGCCGAGCGGGCCCTTGTAGGGCACCTGCCCCTCGATGCCCTCGGGCACCAGCTTCAGCGTGTCGCGCACTTCCGCCTGGAAGTAGCGATCGGCCGAGCCGCGGGCCATGGCCCCGACCGAACCCATGCCGCGATAGGCCTTATAGGAGCGGCCCTGATGGAGGTAGACCTCGCCGGGGCTCTCGTCGGTGCCGGCGAGCAGCGAGCCGATCATGGCGACCGAAGCGCCGGCCGCGAGCGCCTTGGCGAGATCGCCGGAATACTTGATGCCGCCGTCGGCGACCACCGGCACGCCTTGGGCCTCGGCCACCGAGACCGCGTCCATGATGGCGGTGAGCTGCGGCACGCCGACGCCGGCGACGATGCGGGTGGTGCAGATCGAGCCCGGGCCGATGCCGACCTTGATGGCGTCGGCACCGGCGTCGATCAGCGCCTTGGCGGCATCGGCGGTGGCGATGTTGCCGGCCAGCACCTGGGTGGCATTCGACAGGCGCTTGACCCGCTCGACCATGGCCAGCACGTGCTGGGAATGGCCGTGGGCGGTGTCGACGACGATCAGGTCGCAGCCGGCGTCGATCAGGCGCTCGGCGCGCTCGAAGCCCTTGTCGCCGGTGGTGGTGGCGGCGGCGACGCGCAGGCGTCCTTGGGCGTCCTTCGAGGCGTGGGGATGGTGCTGCGCCTTCTCGATGTCCTTCACCGTGACGAGGCCGGTGCAGTGATAGTTCTCGTCGACCACCACCAGCTTCTCGATGCGGTGCTTGTGGAGGAGCCGCTTGGCCTCCTCCTGGCCGACGCCCTCCTTGACCGTGACGAGGTTCTCACGGGTCATCAACTCGTAGACCCGTTGATCGGGATTGGAGGCGAAGCGGACGTCGCGGTTGGTCAGGATGCCGACGAGACGGCCGACGTGCGAGCCGCCGGCGCCGCCGTTCTCGACCACCGGAATGCCGGAGATGTGGTAGCGGCGCATCAGCGCGAGCGCGTCGGCGAGCGTGGCGTCGGGCCCGATGACGATCGGGTTGACCACCATACCGCTCTCGAACTTCTTGACCTGGCGGATCTGCTCGGCCTGCTCGTCCGGCTCCATGTTGCGGTGGACGACGCCGATGCCGCCGGCCTGAGCCATGGCGATGGCGAGGCGAGCCTCGGTGACGGTGTCCATGGCCGAGGAGAGGATCGGCAGAGCCAGCTCGATCTCCTTGGTGACGCGGGAGCGGACGTCGACTTCGCCCGGCATCACCTCGGAATGACCGGGGAGCAGCAGCACGTCGTCGAAGGTCAGGGCTTCGCGCGAATGTTCGGGTTCGTAGAAGGTCGCCATCGCCAACTTCCTCTCGGGAATGCGGAACGACCGGCCGGCGGATCATGGGGCGATCCCGCGACCGGTTCCAAGGTGTCGTCCATCGGAGTTGGCGGCGGTCGTTAACACGGAAATGACGAGAGGGGAAGAGAGCCGCGACATGTCGAGGGCGGGGAGCCGACATGCACGAGATGTGGGGGAGAGGGACGGCCTCGCCCGGCAACGACGCGGTCGATGCCGCGAACCGACCGCAGAGGTTCCGGATCGTTCGAATTCGAACGATCGCGGCGAACCGGCGTTCACCGCGTCGGCGAAGAAACTTCGCCCCTTCCCCTGCGTTAAACGCGATGGAGACGATGCGATGGTCAGGATGCGCCATCGATTTCGCAGACGGGGAACCTCGATGCTGGACAAGACGATCGTGTCGATCGGCCTCGCCGCGGCGCTCGCCGCCGCCGCCATGACCTCCCAGGCCCGGGCCGAGCCGGTCGCCGGCATCTTCGCCGCCGGCATCGTCCTCGGTACCGGCATCGCCTCGATGCACCACCGCCGCGACATCCACCATTCCGAGAGCGCCGTCGTGTGGGACCATGGCGTCCCGGGTTACCAGCGCCCGCGTCCGCTCCTCGTCTCCCACGCGCCCGCCGGATACGCGCTGGTCGAGGCGCCCGGGCCCGGGCGCCATCGCGTCTGCGCCCGACAGGACCGCTACGACCGCCACGAACACTACATCGGTTCGCGCCGCATCTGCTGGATCGAGGCGCGCTGAGGCGCCCGCCCCGACGGTGCGCTTCGCTCAGCGCACCCGACCGCGCCTCACGCGTCCTTCAGCGCCGGCATCCAAGCGTGGGACTCGCGCGGGTCGTCGCCGTCGTCGGAACCGGTCGGCGTCTCGGAAGGACCACGATAGCCCTTGGCGATGACGTAGAGCTCGGCCGAATCGGCGCGGCTCGCCGGCGGCTTGATGTGCAGGACCTGAGCGAAGTCGCGCTTCAGGTTGGCGAGCAACTCGTTCTCGGTACCGCCGCGCAACACCTTGGCGAGGAAATGGCCGCCCGGCTTCAGCACGGTACGGGCGAAGTCGATCGCCACCTCGCAGAGGTGCATGATCTTGAGGTGGTCGGTCTTCTTGTGACCGGTGGCCGGTGCCGCCATGTCTGAGAGCACGACGTCGGCCTTCTCGCCGCCGAGCGCGGCGACCAGCACGTCTGGCGCGTCGTCGTCGAGGAAGTTCTTCTGCAGGAAGACGACGCCCGACAGCGTCGCCATCTCGAGGTAGTCGATGCCGACGACGCGCGGCGCCTCGTCCGACGACTTCACCCGAGTGGCGGCCACCTGGCACCAGCCGCCCGGGGCGCAGCCGAGGTCGACGACCCGGTCGCCGGGCTTCAGCAGGTGGTACTTGTCGTCGATCTCGATCAGCTTGTAGGCGGCGCGCGAGCGCCAGCCCTCCTTCTTGGAGAGGGCGACGTAGGGGTCGTTGAGCTGGCGCGCGAGCCAGCGGGCCGAGGAGGCGGTGCGGCGCTTGGCCGTCTTCACCTTGACCTTGAGGGCACGCGGCGCGCCGCCGCCCTTGCCGCCCTTGCCGGTGTCGCTCATCGCTCGTGTCCCTCGTCCATCGGCCGGCGCGGCCAACGTTGCGGCCGGCGCCAGACGCCGTCGCCGATCATCAACTCGGTCAGCATGCCCTCGCGCAGGCCGCGGTCGGCGACGCGCAGACGTTCGCAACGCCAGCGTCGGCGGATCGCCTCGAGGATGGCGCAGCCGGCGAGCACCAGATCGGCGCGATCGCCACCTATGCAGGGGTTGGCGACGCGATCCTCGAACTCCATGGCGAGCACCCGCTCGATCATGTTGCCGACCTCCTCGTCGGAGAGCCAGGTGCCGTCGACCCGGCGGCGATCGTAACGCTTCAGGCCGAGATGGACGCCGGCGAGCGTCGTCACCGTGCCGGAGGTGCCGAGCATGTGATAGCTGCCGGAGACGAGGCGCTCGGCGAGCGGCGACCATTCCGCCAGCGCAGCGAGCAGGCCGTCGACGTCGGCGACCATGTCCTCGAAGGTTTCGCGACCGACGGCGACACCACCGTGACGCTCCGAGAGGGTCACCACCCCGACCGGCAGCGAAGTCCAAGCGCGGATGTGGCGGGTGGGGTCGCCGCCGGTGCGGCGGCCTTCGCCGAATTCCATCCAGACGAGTTCCGACGAACCGCCGCCGATGTCGAAGAGCAGCACGCCATCGGAGGCCCAGTCGACGAGGCTGGCACAACCGGTGACGGCGAGGCGGGCCTCGGTCTCGCGGGTGAGGATCTCGAGCGTCAGACCGGCCTCGCGGCGGACGCGCTCCAGGAACTCGACGCCGTTCTCCGCCGCCCGGCAGGCTTCGGTGGCGACGAGGCGGGTGCGGACGATGCCGCGGGCGTCGAGCTTGGCGCGGCAGACGCGCAGCGCATCGATGGCGCGGTCCTGCGCCGCCTCCGACAGGCGGCCGGTGCGGGAGAGCCCCTCCCCCAGCCGGACGATGCGCGAAAACGCGTCGACGACGCGGAAGCCTTGACGCCAGGGTTCGGCGACCAGCAGTCGGCAGTTGTTGGTGCCGAGGTCGAGCGCCGCATAGAGCGGCCCGCCGGCGCGCGGTCGCCCGGGTTCGACGTGGGGCACGTGGTGCCCGGGCTCACGGTGGCGCCCGCCGGGATGATGCCGCCGCCTGAGCGACGGCTCGTCGGCGCGGCGCGGATGCGCCCGATCGTGGGAGCCGGCTTCGTTCGCCGTCGGCTCGGGCTCGCCGGAAGGTTCCGGGTGCGGCACATCGATCGAAGGACCCCGCGGCGGAGCCGGTGGGGGCGCGGGTTGACCGGGACCCCCGGCGGGCGACGCCCGATCCGGACGCGGTGCATCGCCCGGAGACGGCGCACCACGATCGGCGACCGGTGGCGCGGACGCAGAAGCTCTGCCCGTCCCGGCGGGGACGGGTTTGGCCACGGAGGCCCAGCGTGTCCGTTTGCCCCGACGCTTACGCCGCCGGCGTTTGCCGGGTGGCGCGGAGCGGTCGGAGGGGGTTGGACGACCCGCCTCCGGCGGCTCGTCGCCTCGCCTCCCCAAGTCTTCATCCTCGCACCGGCAGGCGGGATGTCGATCCCGCGCGGCGCCCCAGAGTTTCGTGTTGACGACCACTCTACCAGTGCTGCGACGGCTGACAAGCTTCGTGAAGGCGAGCGCGCTCGTCACAAGGGCGAGGACCGACGGAAATGCGCGGCGATTCCGCCGGCGGAGCGGATGTGCCGGTCCGCAAGAGATCCTCGGGCGGGCGCGACGAGACCGTCTCCAAGATCACGACGTGAGATGCCTCACGCCGGCCCGAGCACGTGGGAGGCGAAGACGGACGGCTCCCTCCGGGCTCGCCGCGCGCGAAAACCGTGTCCCGACCGCCGGGGTGGAACCGGCGTCGAACCGCGTGCGAGCGAATTCGACACGAGGCTTGAAACCCGTCCGACGATCGGTTAGACGGATGCCCATCGGCGACGAGCGTCACGCGCTCGGCCCGCTGGGGGATAGTTCAACGGTAGAACTGCGGACTCTGACTCCGTCAATCTTGGTTCGAATCCAGGTCCCCCAGCCAATTCCTCGCAAGCCCTTGAAACGAAACGATTTCTGAGAAGCGATTCTCGGGCTTTCGGCGTTTCATTGCCGGTCCACCGGTTGGTCCACGAACGGGTCCACACGACCCCGAACCGATCCGGGCAGACTGAGAGGACGACACTCGAATGACCTGGAGATCGGCTCGGATCCCCAATGCCCGGCGTCGTCACGCGCCCCGCCAAGAAGCCTCTCTTCAGACGTCGGGTCCCGAAGGACCTTGTGTCTTGCTTCCCCACCGCTGAAATCGTGAAGAGCCTCGGCACGGGCTCGGCAGCGGACATCCGTCGGCGAGCATCTCATGCGCGGGCTCTGACGGAGATGCTGTTCATGGAAGTGCGCGCCGACCCGACCCTCACCCCCGCCGACGTTCGAACCCTGACCGACGTCTATCTCGCCGACCTCGACCGACTCGATCGGCGAGATCGGGGGACGCTCCCCTTCGCGCTCACTCCGGCCGGCGGCGACCGCACCGCTCAGATCCGTTTTCACGAAAAGGTGGCAGCCGGTGCCATCGATCGCCAATTCGAGGTCGGCGGGATCCTCGACCCGGAAGCTGTCTGCCGGATCGCCCACGAGGTGGGTATCGAGATCGATGTCGGCTCGCCGCTGGAGGTCGAGATCAACGCGGCACTCTCGTGTGCCTACGCTCGGTTCCATGCGGAGAAGGCGGAGCGCCTGCGGCGAGACGCACGCGTCGGCGACCGCGGATGGATCGACCGTGGCCTGAAGGCAGTCGGCTTGCGCGAGCGCGAGCTTCCCGAGATGGCCGACAAGGTTCACGGGTTCGAGAAGCCCGATCTCGATCCGACTGTGCCGAAGGCATATCCGTCTGCAGCGGCGCCGGCGGCGCCGGCATCCACCTCCTCCGCGGAAGACATCGCCCATGCATTGTCGGCGGCGATCGAGACGCTGGCGGATCGTCTCGCGAATTCGTCTCCGAACAAAGTCGCGAATGACGATACAAGACCGGCGACGATCGCCGTGCCCGTCGAGGCATCAGCGTCGGTCGCGGTGCTCTGGAAGCGCTTCGTCGAGTTCAAGATCGACAAGGCGCAGGAATGGAAACGTTCGCGCCGCCAAGAACTGCAGGGGTCGATCGCTCTTTGGCAATGGCTGGGTGAGCCTAGTTTGCTGTGACCCCCGCATTTCGGTCCATCTGACGCTAGAGTCCGGCCCATCGAGAGGACCGGACTATGAAGCGATCGAGGTTCACGGAAGAGCAGATCATCGGCGTGCTGCGTGAGCAGGAGGCCGGCGCGAAGACTGCCGACCTGTGCCGGCGGCACGGAATCAGTTCGGCGACGTTCTACGCCTGGAAGGCGAAGTTCGGCGGCATGGAAGTCTCCGAGGCGAAGCGGCTGAAGGCGCTCGAGGAGGAGAACGCCAAGCTGAAGCGCCTGTTGGCCGACGCCATTCTCGACACCTCCGTTCTGAAAGACCTGCTGGCAAAAAAATGGTGACGCCCGCCGCCGTTCGGGAAGCCGTCGCCCATGTCCTGCGCGAGCACGACGTGAGCGAGCGGCGGGCGTGTTCCATCGTCGGTGCCGACCGGTCGACCATCCGTTACCACTCCCGGCGGAACGACGACGCGCTGCTGCGTGGTCGTCTGCGGGAACTGGCGACGGAGCGGCGACGGTTCGGTTATCGGCGCCTCCACATCCTTCTGCGACAGGAGGGCCACGTCGTGAACCACAAGCGGACCCAACGGCTCTACCGCGAGGAAGGGCTGTCGGTTCGCCGGCGCCGTTGCCGTAAGCGGGCCATTGGAACCCGTGCGCCTATGGTCGTCGAAGCGCGTCCCAACGCGCGTTGGTCGCTCGACTTCGTCCACGATCAGATGGCGTCCGGGCAGCGTTTCCGGGTGCTCAACGTCATCGACGACGTGACGAAGCAGTGCCTTGCGGCGATCCCAGACACGTCGATCTCCGGCAAACGGGTCGCGCGTGAGTTGACGACGCTCATCGCCAGGTACGGCAAACCGAAGCTGATCGTCAGCGACAACGGGACCGAGTTCACGTCGAACGCGATCCTGCTGTGGGCGCGGCAGAGCGCCGTCGAGTGGCACTACATCGCGCCTGGCCGTCCGATGCAGAACGGCTTCTGCGAGGCCTTCAACGGGCGGATGCGCGACGAACTCCTCAACGAGACGCTGTTCCGCGACCTCGACCATGCCCGGTCGGCACTCGCCCGCTGGGTCGTCGACTACAACGATCACCGTCCGCATTCCGCGCTCGGCTATCTGACGCCGAGGGCATTCGCATCGACCTTCACCGCAACGGACGATCGGCTGCGCAACCTTGGCCAGCTTCGCCGATCGACCGTTGTTCACCCGGCGCAACAGCGCCAAACTCGCCCCAGGACTCTGGCCTCAGCTGGATGAGAAACGGGGCTCACAGCAAAGGCAGCCTTGTCCGCGGTGCGGTAGGCGACGGCCTTCGACCCGAAGCGGACACCCCACCTGCCGCGCTGCCGGGCACCCGAACTCGGTTGACGGCCACTAGGCCCAAGCCTCTGCCGGATGGCCGTTGCCTCGCTTGGAAGCGAATCACCAACGAGGGCGATGCGGCCGAGCGCTTCGCCGACGAGGCTCGGATCCCGCTGGCCACGAATCCTGCACTTCCGCGCCCTCGACGACCACCTGAGCCGCCGAGGGCTCGGCAGGAAGGTGGTGGCGAGCGACATGGCGCGCTCATCGGATTTCATGCAGGGCGTGGGGGCAGAACGTCTCCGGCGTGCCGGCGACGTGTTCGGCCCTCATCCTCGAAGCGCCCGAGGTTCGGTGCGCCGGTGCCTGGCACAGGCTCCAAGCGGGGCCGATCGCCGCGGTCCGGGCCGCGGCGATCGGTCGGATCTCAGGCCTCGCCGCCGTCGGAGAGCGGATACCAGTTCGACATGGCGAAGCGCACGCCGCAGGCCTCGCCGACCTGCGGCCCCGGCTCGTGGCGGGTCTTCTGGACCCTGAGCGTCTGCGACCCGACGGCGATCTGGTAGTCGACGATCTCGCCGAGCGACGAGCGCCGCCGGACGACGCCGCGCAGGCCCCCCTCGTCGAGGAAGTCGACGTCGGACGGCCGGACCGCCAACACGCCCTCGCCGACCCCGACCAGTTCCACCGGCGCCTCGTCGACCGCGTCGAAGGGCAGCACGAGGTCGTCGACCTGCATGCCGCCGCCGGTGAAGCGTACTCGGAGGAAGCTCGACAGGCCGATGAAGGAGAAGACGAAGCGGTTGGCCGGGCGATAGTAGACGTCGCGCGGGCTGCCGATCTGCTGCACCACCCCCTGCTTCATCACCAAGATGCGGTCGGAGAGCGCCATCGCCTCCGACTGGTCATGGGTGACGTAGAGGATCGAGAACCCCAGCCGGCGCTGGATGTCCTTGATCTCGAACCGCATCTCCTCCCGGAAATGGGGATCGAGACTCGACAACGGCTCGTCGAGCAGCATCACCTTGGGGCGGATCGCCAGCGCCCGGGCGAGGGCGACGCGCTGCTTGCCGCCGCCCGACAGGTCGTCGGGTCGGCTGTCGGCCATCGCCGCCAAGTTGGTGTAGCGCAGGGCCTCGTCGACCCGCCGGCGGATCTCGTCCCCCGGCAGTTTGCGGATCCGGAGCGGGAAGGCGATGTTCTCGAACACCGAGAGGTGCGGCCAGACCGCGAAGGCCTGGAACACCATGCCGAAGTCGCGCTTCTCCGGCGGCAGGTAGTAGTTCTTGGCCTTCGACGACAGGATCTTGTCGCCGGCACGGATCTCGCCGCCGTCGATGTCCTCGAAGCCGGCGACCATGCGCAGCGTCGTGGTCTTGCCGCAGCCGGACGGCCCGAGCATGGCCACGCACTCGCCCGGCGCCACTTCGAGATCGAGGCCGGAGACCGCGGCGACGTTGCCGAAGCGCTTGTCGATGCGTTCGAGTTTCAGGTTCGACATGGGCCCGCCCTCCCTCATTTCTCGATCTTGAAGACGCGCTTCACCACCACCTCGGCGGTGACGATGATGATCAGCGCCACGCCGGCCATGGCGGCGGCGTAGACGGTCTCACCGTCCTCGTTGAGGGTGTAGATGGCGACGCCGATGGTGCGGGTGGTCGGCCCGTAGAGCAGCACCGAGACCGTCAGTTCGCGCAGCGCCGGCAGGAAGATCAGGAAGAACGCCGCCACCATGCCGGGCCTGACCAGCGGGATGACGATGTCCCTCAGCGCCTGCCACATGGTGGCGCCGGAGGCGCGCGCCGCCTCGACCAGGCTGTCGTGCACCTGTTCGAGCGCCGCCGAGTTGGCCTTCAGCGCGAAGGCCATGTAGCGGGCGATGTAGGCGACCAAGATGATCCAGATCGTGTTGTAGATGTTGACGCCGTACTTGCCGCTCCAGGCGAGGATCACGCCCAGCGCGATGACCGAGCCGGGAACCGAGAAGGGCAGCATGCCCAGGAACTCCAGGAAGCCCTTGCCCGGCACCTTCATCTTGACGATGACGTAGGAGATGATCACGCCGGCGAACATGGTGATCAGCGCCGAGGCGAGGCCGAGGCCGATCGAGTTCCAGATCGCGTCGCGGGTCAGATCCCACTCGAACAGGATGTGGTTGTAGTTGTCGAACGTCATGTTCTCGATCGTCAGCGGCAGACCGTAGGTCTTGAGGCCGCCGACGAGGAAGATGGTGGTGGTCGGCAGCACGATGGTGAAGCCGATGTAGGCGATGCAGAAGGCGAGGAGCGGCAGGCGCAGGCCGCGCAGCCGGATCTCGGTCGGCCGGAAGCTCTTGCCGGCGATGATCTGGTAGCGCCCCTTCGACAGCACCCGGTTCTGCAGCCAGATGATCAACGCCGCCGCGATCACCAGTACCGTCGACAGCACCGTACCGGTGCGGATCGCCGCGAAGGAGCCGGCGCTCTGGTGGATGCGTTCGTAGATCAGCGTCGGGATGTTGTAGATGCCGGCCTCGATGCCGAGCATCGCCACCGTGCCGAAATGCGCCATCGAATAGAGCATGATCAAGAGCGCCCCCGACAGAATCGACGGGGCGACCAGGGGAATCGTGATCTTGCGGGTGATAGTGAAGAGGTCGGCGCCGGAGATGCGGGCCGATTCCTCCAGCGTCGGGTCCATGCGCTCCAGCGCGCCGCACACCTGGATGAAGACGAAGGGGAAGAGATACATCGTCTCCACCAGGATGATGCCCTGGTAGGTGTAGATGTCGAAGATCGGCCCGGGGAAGCCCAGCGTCTCGATGAAGAAGCGGTTGATGTAGCCGGAGCGCGGCGATAGCAGCATCTTCCAGGCGAGGGCGCCGATGAACGACGGCAGCATGAAGGGCACGAGGAACAGCACCTTCATCGCGCCCTTGTAGGGCAGGTCGGTGCGGGTCACCAGCCAGGCGAAGAAGGTGCCGACGATGGTGCCGGTGACGGTCACGCCCGAGGCGAGGATCAACGAGTTGATCAGCGCCTTGTAGGTGTCGGGTTGGCTCAGCACCTTGACCATGTCTGTGATGTTGAGGTGGCCGTCGACCCAGAGGGCGTTGAGGAAGATCAGCAGCACCGGTACGGCGACGAAGATCACCAGGATGGCGACCGCCAGGCCGAACAGGATCTGCGGCGTACCGAAACGGAAGGATCCGGTCATCTCGCGCCCCCCTCGATGTCGGCCGCGGCCGCGTCGAACCACTGCGATCCACGGAAGGTGAGACGGCAGGTCTCACCCTCTTCGAACCGGTGCTCGACGGCGAGCGCCCGGCGGCGGCGCGCAGGGTCACGCCGCCGACCTCGATCAGGTAGTCCATCTGCGCGCCGAGGAAGCTCGCCCGCCGCACCACGCCGGCGAGCCCGGCGCCGTCGCGGGTGAGCTCGATGTCGAAGGGGCGGCAGCCGAAGGTGGCGTGCGCGCCGCCGAGGTCGGGCGCCGGGCCGGGCCACACGCCCGACCCGTCGGGGAACACCCAGTCGGCGCCGATCCGTCGCATCGGCACGAAGTTCGCCACCCCGAGGAAGCGGTAGACGAAGGCGTCGACCGGCCGATCGAAGACCGCGTCGGGTGTGCCGACCTGCCGGAGCCGGCCGGTCTCGTCCATGACGCCGATGCGGTCGGCGATGGCCAGCGCGATCTCCTGATCGTGGGTGACGTAGATCACCGTGATGCCGAGCTTCTGTTGCAGCTCACGGATCTCGAAGCGCATCTCCTCGCGCAGGTTGGCGTCGAGGTTGTTGAGCGGCTCGTCGAGGAGGAGGAGCGACGGCTCGGAGACCAGGGCGCGGGCGAGTGCGACGCGCTGTTGCTGGCCGCCGGAGAGCTGCGAGGGCATGCGCGCCTCGAGCCCCGCGAGGCCGACCTGACCGATCGCCCGCCGCGTCCGCCGATCGCGTTCATCGGCGCCGGCGCCGGCGATCTTGAGCGGGTAGGCGACGTTGTCGGCGACGCTCATGTGCGGCCACACCGCATAGTCCTGGAAGACCATGCCGAGCCCGCGGCGGTCGGGGGGCACGTCGGCCCCGTCGCCCGCCACCAGGCGGTCGCCGATCCGGATCGTCCCGGCGTCGGGTCGCTCGAACCCGGCGAGGAGCCGCATCAGCACCGTCTTGCCGCATCCCGACGGTCCGAGCAACGTGAAGCTCTCGCCCGCCTCCACCGCCAGATCCAGGCCATGGAGTATCTTTCGGCCCCCATATGATTTGGAGAGGCCGCCGATCCTGACCGAAGTCATCGCTCACCCCCGATCGATCACTTCTGCATGATGTCGGTGAACTTCTTGATGGTGGCTTCCTTGTCCGCCATCATCGCCTTGTAGTCGACGGGAATGGCGCGCTTCATCGCGTCGGCGACGGGCGGCAGCGGATAGCGATCGGGAACCTGGACGTCGGACCGCACCGGCAGGGTGCCTTCCTGGGCGATGATCGTCTGGCCTTCCTTGGACAGCACGAAGTCGACGAACTTCTTCGCCGCTTCGGTGTTGGGAGAGCCCTTGAAGATCGTGATCGGGCTGGGGATGACCAGCATCTCCGGCGGGAACACCAGCGCCAGGGTGGCGCCCTTGTCGACCTTGTCGAGGGTGATGTAGTCGACCGCGAGGCTGCCGAGCAGGTCGCCCGAGGCGGTGTCGTCGACCACCTGGCCGGAGCCCTTGCCCATCTTGGCGCCGTTGGCGCGCAGCGCCTCGATATAGCCCCAGCCGAACTGCTTCACCAGGAGCGACACGCTCATGTAGGCGGTGCCCGACAGCGCCGGGTTGGCGATGCCGTAGGCGCCCTTGAAGTCCGATCCCTGGACGTCGGCCCAGGTCTTCGGGGCGGTCTTGATCAGCCGGGTGTTGTAGGCGACGCCGAGCGTGCCGAGGCGCACCGCGGTGAACGAGCCGTCGTAGTCGGGCAGCGGGTTGACCAGCGCCTTGATCTCCTTCGGCACGTAGGGCTGGAGGATGCCCTGCTCCTGGAGCTGGTAGAAGTCCGGGACCTCGCTGGTCCACAGAACGTCGGCGAGGATCTTGCCGGATTCCCGCTCGGCCGCGATCTTGGCCATCAGTTTGCCGGCACCGGCCGACTGGTAGTCGAGCTTCACCTCCGGATGCTTGGCGGCGAAGGCGGTCTTCAGCTGGCCGATCAGCGATTCCTTCATCGAGGTGTAGACGTAGAGCTTCTCCTGCGCCTCGGCCGAGCCGGCCTGGAGGCCGACGAACAGCAGCGCCGTTGCCAGAAGGTGGGTGATCTTCATGGGTTCCTCCTGTCGTTCTTCTCGGACCGAACGGCCCTCGCGACGATAGGGAACCTCTCACCTTTCACGAACCTTTCGGCAGGCCGGAGGGCGCTTCGTCGGCGATCGGCAGCCGCACCCGGACGACGAAGCCGCCACCGTCGGGAAGGTCGTCGAGGGTGATCGCGCCGCGATGGACGACCGCGATCTGGTGGGCGATCGCCAGCCCGAGCCCCGACCCGCCGCCGGCCTGCCGGTCGAGCCGGCGGTGGAAGCGTTGGAACAGCGTGTCGCGCACCTCGGCGGGGATGCCGGCGCCGCTGTCGGCGACCGTGATCTCGGCGGTGTCGCCCCGGGTGGAGAGACCGATCCGCACCTGCCCCTCGCGCGGGGTGTAGCGCAGGGCATTGTCGATCAGGTTGGAGAAGAGTTCGTGCAGCATGATCTCGTTGCCGAGCACCAGGGCGGTCTCGCCGCCGTCCTCGTAGGCGAGGTCGATGCGCTTCTCGATGGCGAGGACGGAGAGGTCGAGCGCGATCTCGCGCAGCAGCGCGCCGAGGTCGATGCGCACCCCCTCGGCCATGGCGCCGCGCGCCGCCTCGATGCGCGACAGCGTCAGCATCTGGTTGCACAGGCGCTGGGCGCTGCGCGACGCCGTGGCGATGCCCTCGATCGCGGCGCGCAGCTTGGCCGGATCGCCCTCGCGCAGCGCGTATTGCGCCTGGGCGCCGAGCAGGGTGAGCGGCGTGCGCAACTGGTGGGCGACGTCGGCGGCGAAGCGGCGGCTCGCCTCGAGCAGACCGGCGAGGCGAGCGAGATGACCGTTGATCGCCTCGACCAGCGGGCGGAACTCCCTCGACACCTCGTCGGTGGCGAGCGGCGTCATGTCCTCGGCCTCGCGTCCGACCAGCGCGTCGGATGCCACCCGGACCTCGCGCCGCACGGCGCGGATCCACAGCCAGCCGAGCAGGATCGCCGCCACGGCCGTCGCCAGATGCCGACGCAACTCGCGGAACACCAGCCGGCCGACCGCCTCGACCCGCACCCTCGTGCTCTCCGCCGCCACCAGGATCGCCGCGCCGGGTCGCGCCGTGGTCTCGCCGGCGACGTCGAGGGCGGCGACGCGCACCGGATTGCCGCGCAGATGGCCGTTGGCGAAGCGCAGTCGCTCGCCGGCGTCGGGGCGTGGGTAGGGCAGGTCGCGTTCGCCGACGAGCGTCACCCCGTGGGCGTCGATCACCGCGAAATGGACCTCGTCGGCCTGTGCCTCCAGGCTCTCGGCGAGCCGTTCGACGAGCGCCTCGGGGGCGACATCGGTCGACTTCATCAGCCCGAGCGCTACCCGCAGCCCGCGGTCGTGCGCCGCATAGACCGTCTCTCGGGCATCACGATAGGCGACGATCGCATCGAAGGCGAAGAGCGCCACCAGCGCCGAGAAGCCGATCAGCGCGACGCGTCCGGCGAGGCTGCGGCCGACGGGCAAGGGCGCGGCGTCACCCCTCGACGGAGAGCGCATAGCCGAGCCCCCGCAGCGTGGTGATGGTGGCGCCGGACCCCTCGATCTTCTTGCGCAGCCGGTGGACGTAGATCTCGATGCTCTCGATGCGGGCGTCGGAATCGAACTCGAAGACGCGGTTGAACACCGTCTCCCGCGACACCGGTCGGCCGAGGCGGGCGGCGAGCGCCTCCAGCACCGCCGTCTCGCGCGGCGTCAGCGCCAGCGGCCGGCCGTCGAGCGTCACCTCGCGTTCGACCGTGTCGAGCACCAGCCGGCCGATCTTCAGCCGCGGCGTCTGGGCGTTGCTGCGTCGGATCAGCGCCCGGATCCGCGCCTCCAACTCGTCGAGTTCGAAGGGCTTGGGCAGATAGTCGTCGGCGCCGAGATCGAGCCCGCGCACCCGGTCGTCCTTGGCGCCGCGCGCGGTGAGCACCAGCACCGGCGTGTTGTCGCCGCGGTCGCGAAGCCGCTTCAGCACGTCGAGGCCGTCGAGTCCGGGCAGCGACAGGTCGAGAACCACGGCGTCGTAGCGGTTGGCCACGAGCGCCAGATCGGCGTCGTCGCCGCGCTCGATGCGTTCGACGACGTAGCCCGACTGCTCCAGCCAGCCGGCGAGCCAGCGCGACAGATCCGGATGGTCTTCCACGAGAAGTATGCGCATGCTTCGCCGCCCGTCTCCCTCGGATCGCGGCCGCCCGGCGGCCGGCCACGGCCCCGAGCCCACAGGGCACCGCTCCGGCATGGTCCGCCATCCTATGGCCGATTCGGTCCGGAAGTCCCGTCCTCCGCGCGATCGAAAGGTGCGATCCGAAAGCAAATTCGCGCTTACCCCCTCCGCGCGCATTTCGATCAGCGTGTCCGGTTTCGGCGCGAAGCGGACGTTCGGAGGAACGGGTGGGAGATTTCCGAAGAGATCGACCGGCGAGTGTGTCGGTGGGTCCGGCCGTTCCAGCGTCACGTCGCGAACGACCTCCGCGCCGGTTCCCCCGGTTCGCGGAAACCGCCCGAGCCACGTTTTTCCTCACCTCCCTACAGAATGAGAAAGTCTGAAACTCACTCGCCGGCCGCAGCCTCCGCCTCCGTCGATCTCGGCCGGGGAGTGGAATCGGCCGTTTGGGTCTTCGCCGAGCCGATCGGTCGGCTCCAGCCGCCACCCAGAGCCTTGGCCAGGGCGACGTGGTCGATCGCCACGGCGACGCGGCTCCGGAGGAGGGAGTCCTCGACCGAGTACAGCGAGCGCTCGGCGTCGAGGACGTCGAGGAAGCTCGAGCTGCCGCTCGCGTAGAGCGTCCGCGACAGCTCCGCCGCCTGACGGTATCGGGCCGTCGCCTCGGCGAGCTTGCGGCCCTTGATCCGCTCCTGGGCGAGGCCGACGAGGGCGTTCTCGACGTCCTCGAGCGCGGTGAGCACCGAGGACTTCCAGGCCGCCAGAGATTGATCGCGTTCGGCCTCCGCCGCGTCGCGGGCCGCGACGAGCCTGCCGCCGTGGAAGATCGGCACGGAGATCGACGGTCCCCACGACCAGGCGATCGACGAGGCGCGCCCGAGATCACCGAGGCGGACGCCGGTGGTCGACAGCTGACCGGTGAGCGAGACGCTCGGATAGAGCGCGGCCTCGGCCTTGCCGATCGTCGCCGTCGCCTGGGCGAGACGACGCTCGGCGGCGCGCACGTCGGGGCGCAGGTGCAGGACGTCGGCGGGGATACCGGTCGGCAGGGCGCGGCGCGGGGCGGGGATCGGCTTCGGTGTCACCATCAGCGCGGCGAGCGCGCCGGGCTCACGCCCGGTCAGCACCGACAGGCGATGGACGGCCTGGGCGTAGGAACTGCGGAGTTCGGGGATGGTCGCCTCGGTGCTCGCGGCCAGCGCGTCCGCCTTGGCCCCGTCGACCGCCGAGACCGAGCCGGCCTGGAAGCGCGTGCGGGTGAGTTCGGCGGTGCGGCGCTGCGACTGCGCGGTACGCCTCGCCAGTTCGATGCGGGCCTGGAGGCCGCGCGCCTCGGCGTAATTGGTGGCGACGTCGCCGACCAGCGTCAGCAGCGTCGCGTGGAGGTCGTCCTCCGCCGCCTCCACGCCCCGCGTCGCCGCCTCGACCGCGCGAGCATTGGCGCCGAAGAGATCGAGTTCCCAAGCGGCGTCGAGCCCGGCCTGGAACTGCGAGGAGACGGTGCCACCCGCCCCCGCCGTCTTGACGCGCTCCGCCGAACCCGAGCCATCGACCTGCGGAAGAAGCCCGCCGATCGCCTCGCGCCGATTGGCGCGCGCCTCGCGCACTTTGGCCTTCGCGGCAGCGACGTCGAGATTGCCGGCGACCGCCTCCTCGATCAGTCGATCGAGCAGCGGATCGCCGAAGCCCTTCCACCACTCGCCGAGGGTGGCGAGCCGATCGGGTCGTGCCGCGGGGACGCCGTCGTCGGACCATTTCGGCGAGAGGGTCACCTCCGGCGGCACGTAATCGGGGCCGACGGCACAGCCACCGAGGAGGAGCGGCAGGGCGAGCGCGACGAGGCGCGAGATCCGGGGGCGGGCGTCCATGAGATCAATCTCGCGCGAGGGCGGCGACGGGATCGAGCAGCGCCGCGCCATGGGCGGGCAGCCAGCCGAAGACGACACCGATCAGGGTGGAACAGGCGAAGGCGGCGAGGATGGTCGTCGTCGAATAGACGAAGACGTAGGTCGAGCCGAACGCCGCGAAGACGAAGCCGGCGGCGAAGGCGCCCGCCACCCCGAGGACACCGCCGACCAGGCAGACCAGCACCGCCTCGGTCAGGAACTGGCGCAGGATGTCGGACCGCCGGGCGCCGACCGCCATGCGCACGCCGATCTCCTTCACCCGCTCCGACACCGAAACCAGCATGATGTTCATCACCCCGATGCCACCGACGACCAGCGAGATCACCGCGATCGCCGCGATCAACAGGGTCAGCGTCGACGTCGTCGAGGTGATGGTCTGGCGGATGTCGTCGGTGTTGAGGACGAAGAAGTCCTTGGTGCCGTGGCGGCGGGTGAGGAAGGCGGTGGCGACCTCTTCCGCCAGCGAGGTGTCGACCGTGTCGGCGACGCGCAGCAGGATCGAGCGCAGCGAGGTGTCGCCGAGGAAACGCACCTGCACCGTCGTATAGGCGAGGAAGACCGAGAGCGTGCCGCTCGAACCGAAGCCCTGCTGCTTCTGGGTGACGCCGATCACCGTGCAGGGGACCTTGCCGACCAGGATCACGGCGCCGATCGGACTGACCGACGGGTCGGGAAAGAGCGTCTTGGCGGTGTTCTCGTCGATCACCACCTCCTGCGACATGGTCCGCGCCGCCTCGGCGTCGAAGAACCGGCCGGTCTTCAGCTTGGTCGCCTTGACCTGGAAATAGTCGGGGCCGACACCGTTGATCTGGGCGCTCGCCTCGATCGAGCCGAGGCGCAGGGTGGTCGAGGTCGAGACGGTGGGGGTGACGCCGGCGGCATAGGTTTCGCGGGCGAGCGCCTCGGCGTCGGCGAGCACCAGGGTCTTGATCCTGGTCGAGCGAATGTCGCCGAAATCCTTGCCCGGAAAGATCTCCAGCGTGTTGGTGCCGAGGCTCGAGATGTTGGAGAGCACCTTCTGTCGCGAGCCCTCGCCGAGCGCCACCATGGCGACCACCGAGGCGATGCCGATGATGATGCCGAGCATGGTGAGGAAGGTGCGCAGCCGATGCGCCAGCATGGCGACCACCGCCATGTGGAAGGATTCCTCGAAGCGGGCGACGAGAGCACGCAGCGCCCCGAGGCCTGACGGCGCCGTGCGGGGCCCGGCGCCATGGGCGGCTGCGGGCGAGCGCTCCAGCGGCGCAACCTCGTTCGGCTGGTCGGAGACGATCCGCCCGTCGGAGATCACCACGATCCGCCGGGCGCGCCGCGCCACCTCGGCGTCATGGGTGACGAGAATGACGGTGTGTCCCTCGGCGTTGAGTTCGGCGAGGATCTTCAGCACCTCCTCGCCGGAGCGGCGATCGAGCGCCCCGGTCGGCTCGTCGGCGAGCACGACGTCGGCGCCGTTCATCAGCGCGCGGGCGATCGAGACACGCTGCTGCTGGCCGCCGGAGAGTTGCCCGGGGCGATGGCCGAGGCGATCGGCGAGGCCGAGACGGGTGAGGATGGCCTGGGCCCGCTCACGGCGGTCAGCGCCCGCCACGCCGGCGTAGATCGCCGGGATCTCGGTGTTGCCGAGCGCCGAGAGTTCCGAGAGCAGGTGATAGCGCTGGAAGATGAAGCCGAAGTGTTCGCGCCTGAGTTCCGCCAGTTCGTCCGGATCGAGGTCGGCGGTCGAACGTCCCTCGAAGCGGTAGTCGCCGGCCGTCGGTCGGTCGAGACAGCCGAGAATGTTCATCAAGGTCGACTTGCCCGAGCCGGAAGCCCCCATGATGGCGACGAATTCGCCGGCGCGGATGTCGAGGTCGACATCGGCGAGCACGGCGACGGTGGCGTCGCCGGCGGGATACTCCCGTCGGACGCCGCTGAGCGAGATCAGCGCCTCCTCGGCCATGTCACAACCCTCCCGGAGGTCCGGGCATCGACGAGGTCTTCGCCTCGCTGGAGCGCCTCCCCACCACGACCTTCTCGCCTGCCGCGAGCCCGGACCGGATCTCGACCCGGACCTTGTCGTCGAGCCCGACGACGACCTTGCGCCGCGTGGTCGCGCCGTTCGCCCCGACCACCTCGACGACGCGCTCGCCGCCGGCGGAGGAGAGCGCGGCGGTCGGCACGGTGACGACGCCCTTGGCCTCACCGAGGATCACCTTGACCTGGGCGGTCATGTAGGTGCGCAGCACGCCGTCCGGATTGGGGACCTCGAAGCGGCCGTAGTAGTAGATCGCCGAGGAACTCGACGACGAGGACGACGAACTCGACGTCGACGAGGTGCTCGACGAGGTGATCTGGCTGTCGGAGCGCAGCGTGTCAGGAGCAGGATCGAGCGCCTCGAGGCTGCCCTCCCAGCGCCGATCCAGATCGCCGAGGATAGAGAAGATCACCGGCTGGCCCACCCGTACCTTGGGCGCGTCGGCCTCGGAGACCTCGGCGCGCACCGTCATCCGGTCGATGCGGCCGAGCACCACGATGGTCGGCGCCGATTGCACCGCGTTGACCGTCTGGCCCTCCTGGGTCACGACCAGCAACACCGTCCCGTCGATCGGTGCGACGATGCGGGTGTGGCCGAGGTCGACGCGGGCCGAGTCGACCTTCACTTCGGCCTGGGTGATCTGGGCGGCGAGCGAGTCGATCTGGGCGCGGGTCGTAGCGACCGTCGCCTTGGCACTCTCGAAGGCATCCTTCGAACTCGCCTGTTTGGCGTAGGTAGAGGTCTCGCGCTCGAGCACCGCCTCTGCATAGACGAGGCTCGCCTCCTTCTGACGCTTCTGGGCGCGCACATCGGCGAACGCGGCTTCGGCGCTCTTCAGATCGTTCTCCTGGGTGACGCTGTCGATGGTGGCGACGAGGTCGCCGGCCTTCACCGTGTCGCCGATCGCCACCTTCATCGACGTGATCCGCCCCGACACCTGGGCGCCGACGGCGACGAGGCGGACGGGACGCAGCGTGCCGGTCGCCTGCACGGTCTGCTGGACGTCGCCGATCGTCGCCTCGGCGACCAGCAGATCGGCGAGCGGGTCGCCCGCCGTCTGGGACCGCCACCACCAGAGGCTGGCGGCGAGCGCCGCGACGGAGACGACGACGATCGAATTACGCAGGGACGGTTTCATTCCCGAACGACTCCGGATGGCGACCGACGGCCGACCCACACGGCCCGGCCGAACACGACGAGCGCCGTCGGCGCCTCGATCGCGGGCGCCGACGACGGGATCACGAGGGCGCGGCGAGCGCGCCGACAGAGGTGCCGCCGCGTTCAGCGGTCGGCGAAGGCGACGGCGTGCGGCTCCTCGGCGCGAACCGCCGGCCGGCGATACCGGTCGGCCGGTCGACCGCGGAAGCGGTGGTTGCCGGTGTGGGTCAGTTCTCCCACGGTATCGAGCCAGATCTCGCCGCCCATTTGGCGCCAGCGGCGGCAGAAGCCGAAGTCCTCGCTAAGGTATTCTCCCGTCTCCGGGTCGATCATGCATTCGAAGAGCGCGTGCGCTTCACGCTCGGGCGCGTTCGAGAAGGCGTGGATGTGGCGGTAGTGAGCGTCCGGGTGGGCCTCGATCATGCGGACGATCACCTCGCGGCGGATCAACATGAAACCGGTCCCCGCCCAGACGGCGGTGACGAAGTCGCCCTCCCACCGCCGCTCGACCTCCGGCGTCGGCATGCCGACGTAATGGAGCGCCGCCGTGCCCGGATCGGCGCCGTCGAGGACGTCCAGTCGAGCCTTCGCCGACCAGTCGTGCAGCTTCAAGGGGTATATGCCGGCGACGACGTCCTTGTCGGCCAGCAGCATGCGGTGGACCTGCACGGGCTGGAACGAAATGTCGGCGTCGATGAACAGGAGATGCGTCGCCTCCGGCGTCGCCAGGAACTCGGACACCAGAGTGTTGCGGCAACGCGTGATCAGCGCATCGTGACCGAGCAGGGTCAGTGTCGCGGTGAACCCGGCTTGGTGCGAATACTGCATCAGATCGAGGATCGACTCGATGTAGGACTGATGCAACATCGCGCCGTAGCAGGGCGTGGCGACGAAGACGAAGGGCTTCGACACGGGGGCACTCCGATCCATATCAGCGACCTCTCCGGCCGTTTCGCCCGGGCCGTTCGGGGACGGCGCGCCTGTCGCAGAGGATCCGCATCCACCGGGACGCAGGATCCGCCGAGCCCTATTCGGTCCGCCGTCCGGCGGTGTTTTTTCCCGCGCATTTCCCGTATTTCGTCCGCGATCGAGGTTCGCGGATGAGACCGGTGATGAAACGGTCTTTTTTTCGGTACGAGATCGTACTATTATTCACATGGTCGCCGCTGTCAATCGCACGGTGCGGCGCAAATGGTGTCTGGGGAGTTTCCGGGATGTCCGACAGGGGCGTGACGAACGACGACGGCACCGGCGGCGCACGGCGACGCGGGCGGCCGAAGGTGATCCCCGAAGATCGCCAGCGCGATCACGTCGTCGAGACGGGCCGATTGCTCTTCCTGGAGCGCGGATTCGGGCGCACCACCATGGACGAGGTCGCCTCCCGCGCCCGCATCTCCAAGCAGACGCTCTATCGCTTCTTCGCCAACAAGTCGGCGCTCTTCGCCGCCGTCGTCGAGGCCCATCGCCGCAGCATGTTGGCGCTACCGGGCGACTACGACCATCTGCCCATCGCAGACGCGCTCGCGGCGATCGCCCGCCTCGACATCGGCGCGGAGGAGGATCGCGAACGCCACGCCCTGCTCGAAATGGCCTTCCACGAGTCTGTCGCGCATCCCGAGTTGCGCCAGACCATCCTGGTCCACGGCGTGGAACTGGCACACGAGGATCTGACGCGCTGGCTGGAGCGGCGGGCCGCGACGGAACCGATGGCGATCGACGATCCGGCCGGCCTCGCCCGGATCTTCATGGATATGGTCTTCGGCGCCAGCCGGCCCCCACGACCGGGCGAGGCCGAGCCCACAGAAGCCCGACGCCGGCGCCTCGTGCGGTGCATCGGAATCTTTCTCGAGGGCGTCCTGCCCCGATAGGAGGCGAGTCTCGGCCGGCCTGCGTGTCGGCGAACGTCATCCGATGAACCGGCCCCGCCGTTCCTCTGCGAGGGTCCCCATTCGGCGCGATGCGGCCGTCGGAAGTACGCATATCTTGGAGCATTCCGACCGATTTGATCGGATCAATGGATTTGTCGGGCAGCGCTGCACGTCGCGCCTTCTGAAGGTGCGGTTTCTCCATCGGCGAAGAGGGGGAAGCGGGAACAAAGGTGTCTAACCGAAGGCGAGGTTGGACAATTGTCCGATTGCAAAGCGTTGTGATTAAAATATATTTTCAAACTCGCGAAGCTCCGGTGGAGCTTCGCGAGTTACGAACGCCCCGAGCCACGCGAGGGGCCGGGGAAGACCACGACGAACGACCGGAGCGTGAGCGAGGGACCGGGGTCCGCGGATCCACCGGGCTCCGGTACGGCACGCCCGTCACGCGGATTTCATTGGTTCCGGGCACGGAATACGGCATCTTGAACGGACGGTTCGACCGGGCATCGGCCCCCGGCGACGAAGGAGCGTGGGCATGCGGGGAAGTGTGATCGTCGGCGTGGTTCTCGGGCTCTCGGTCGGTGCCCCGGCCCTGGCCGCGGACGCGATCGAGGCGCGGCAGACCATCCTCAAGGCGATCGGCGACGACACCCGGCCGGTGGTGGCCATGCTCAAGGGCGAGGCGCCCTTCGATCTCGCCAAGGTCAAGGCGGCGCTGAAGACCCAAGCGGAGGGTGCCGAGCGGCTGCCGCAGTTCTTCCCCGACAATTCGCGCACCGGCAAGACCGAGGCCTCGCCGCGGATCTGGGCCGAGAAGCAACGCTTCTTCGGCCTCTACGCCAAGCTCGCGGCGGATGCGCGGGCGGCGGAGATCGCGATCACCGACGAGGCGAGCCTCAAGGCGACGTTCCCCGAGCATCTCGCCACCTGCAAGGCCTGCCACGACGACTTCCGGGTGAAGAAGTGACGCCGATGACCGACACGACCGCCCCCTCCGCCGCCCCCGCCAAGGTCCTCGCCTGGGATCTGCCGACCCGGCTGTTCAAATGGGCCCTGGTGGTGGCGATCGCCGTCGGCTGGGCGAGCGACAAGCTCGGCGGCGGCAACCCCGACCTGCACGTGCTCAACGGGCGGATCGTCCTGACGCTGGTGGTGTTCCGGGTGTTGTGGGGCTTCGTCGGCGGCTCGACGGCGCGCTTCTCCGGCTTCGTGCCGTCGCCCGGCAATTCCGTCTCCTACGGCCTGGCGCTGCTCAGAGGACGCGAGGGCCACTATCTCGGCCACAATCCGCTCGGCGCCTGGATGGTGCTGGTGCTGCTCGCCCTGTCGGGAGCGATGGCACTGACCGGCCTGTTCAACGCCGACGTCGACCGGATGATCGTCGAAGGACCGCTCGCCAAGACCGTGGCGGACGCCACGGTGACCCTCGCCCACAAGCTCCATCATCGGATCTTCGACGTGCTGCTGATCTGCATAGGGCTGCACGTCGCCGCGGTGGCGTTCCACGCCGTGGTGAAGAAGGAACGGCTGGTGCCGGCGATGGTGACGGGCCGGAAGCCGGCCGCCGCCTATGCCGACGCGCGCGCCGCGACCCCGGGGGCGATCGGCCTCGCGCTGGCCTGCCTCGCCGCCGCCGCCGCCATCGTCTGGCTCGGCATCCGCGCCGCCGGCGGGTGAACGGCCCCGCCGCGGAGCGGCATCGAAAGGAACGGGGGCCTTTCGGCCCCCGTCGTCTTTTCGATCATCTCCGGCTCACGCCGCCGGGTGCATCGCCAAGAATTCTTCGACCTCGGCGCGGACCGGCACGCCGGCGCGACCGCCGAAGCGGGAGCACTTGATCGCCGCCACGGCGGAGGCGAAGCGCAGCGCCTCGGGTTCCGGCATCTTCTCGGCGAGGGCGAGAGCGAAGGCGCCGTGGAAGGTGTCGCCGGCGCCGAGCGTGTCGACGGCATGGATCGGGAAGGACTGCAGGCGCCGCACCCGGTCGCCGTCGAGCCACATGACGCCGCCGGGGCCGAGGGTGACGGCGAGGAAGGCGTCGGTCATGGCGCGCAGGGCGAGGAGGCCCTTGGTCGGATCGGAGATGCCGGAGGTGCCGCGCAGGCCGGGCGTGCCGAAGACCACGTGGCTCGCCGCCTTGATCATCTGCGGGGCGTCGCCTTCGGCGCGGTCGCCGTCGAGCACACCGGGGATGCCGCGGCGGCGCGCCGCCTCGAGCAGCGGCACGGCGAGGGTCGGATAGCGGTCGTCCGTCAGGAGAGCGTCGACGTCGGCGACGAGGGCGTCGGGATCGTCGATCACCGGCGGCGCGACGTGCGGCGGATGCCAGGTGAGGATGGTGCGCTCGCCGTCGCCGTCGACGATCGACGAGCACACCGGCGATTCCCGTCCCGGGATGCGCAGCATCTTCGAGGTGTCGACCCCTTCGGTCTTCAGGCCACGGACGATCATCTCGCCGATGAGGTCGTCGCCGAGCGGGGCGAGCACCTGACCCTTGCCGCCGAGCCGGACCACGGCGACGGCGGCATTGGCGCCGGAGCCGCCGCCGATGGAGATGAAGTCCTTGGCGCGCCCCTTGGTGCCCCGCGCCGGAGCGGCATCGAAGCGATAGATGAAGTCCTGCACGGCGGCGCCGGCGACGAGAACGGTCGGCATCTCGGTATCCCTGAGTCGATTCGGCAAGAAATCTCTACACCCCGAATTGTTACCATTTCGAGGAGGTTCGCGTCGAAGAGAACACGCCCGACCGCGGATCGGCAACGTCAGGAGATGGGCGGAGTGCCTCGATCGCGGGCGGATCGGCGGCCGCGCAGGATCGAGCCGCGCCGCGCGCTCTCCGAGGCCGCCGGTGCGTTAACCGCGGCGCGGGTGAGATCGCGGCGGAATTCGTCGCGCTTCTCGTGGATCGAGGCGATGATCGGCCCCATCGCGACGCCGAGGCCGACGAGTGCCGCTTCGGAAAGTTGCAGGCTCGCCTCGATCGTCTCGGGGACGGCGTCGCTGACGCCCTTGCGATAGAGCCTGCGGGCGTGCGAGGCGTCGCGGGCGCGCACCACCAGCGGTACGTCGGGTCGGAAGAGCCGCACGGCGTCGACCACGGCATCGACCCCGGGGGCGTCGTGCATGGTGACGATCACCGCCGGGGTGGTCTCGATGCCGCAACTGCGCAGGAACAGCGGATTGGTGGCGTCGCCGAAATAGACCGACCGGCCGGCGCGCCGCCCGTCGACGACGTTGCCGGGATCGCGGTCGACGGCGACATAGGCGATGCCGTGCTCCTCGAGCATCGAGCCGACCAGCGAGCCGACACGGCCGAAGCCGATGATCAGGGCGCGCGGGGCGGCATCCTCGGGCGGGGCGAGGAGCAGGGCGGGGTCGGGCGGCGCGTGGCGGTCGATCTCGCGCGACAGGCGACGGCCGACCACGTCGAAGAGCGGGATCGCCGCCATCGACAGCGACACCACCGCCAGCACCCAGGTGGTGGTCTCGGCGCCGACGAGCCCGAGCGTGGCGGCCAGTCCGACGACGATGAAGGCGAACTCGCCGCCGGCGCCGATCAGCAGGCCGGTCTTGACCGCGTGCGACGGCGGAACCCCGAAGAGGCCGGCGCCGAGCGCCGTCACCGTTCCCTTGAGCGCCACCAGGGCGAAGGCGCCGGCGACGATCGACACCGGATGGCCGGCGAGGAAGTCGAGGTCGACGCTCATGCCGACCGAGAAGAAGAACACACCGAGGAGCAGGCCCTTGAAGGGCTCGATCGTCGATTCGATGGCGCGGCGATATTCGGTCTCGGCGAGCAGCAGGCCGGCGATGAAGGCACCGAGCGCCATCGACATGCCGGCGAGCGAAGTGACGACGCCGGTGCCGATGGCGACGAAGAGGATCGTCGCCATGAAGAGCTCGGCCGAGCGGGTGTCGGCGACGACGCGGAAGAGCGGCCTCAGCAGCGTCCGGCCGATGGCCACGATCACCGCCACCGCGACGAAGCCCTGGAGCAGGGCGAAGCCCAGATCCAGCCATACCGACCGGTCGGTACCGCCGCCACCGCCACCGAGAGTCTCGACCATGAACAGGATCGGGATCACCGCCAGGTCCTGGAAGAGCAGCACGGCGAAGGTGGTGCGTCCGGTCGTCGAGGTCAGGCGCTTCTGCTCGGCCAACACCTCGACCACCACGGCGGTCGACGACAGGGCGAGGCAGGCGCCGAGGACCACGGCGGCGGCGGGCGTCTGGCCGAGATGGAGCGCCGCCGCCCCGATGAGCGCGCCGGAGAGCACGACCTGAAGGGTGCCGAGGCCGAAGACCAGACGGCGCATCGCCACCAGACGGGTGACCGACAACTCGAGGCCGATGACGAAGAGCAGGAACACCACGCCGAAATCGGCGATTCCGGCGATCTCGTGCCGCTCGGAGACGGTGATCCAGACGAGCCGGGGCACGTCGGCGACGAAGCGCCCGAGCCCATGCGGACCGAGCACCATGCCGGCGAGGAGAAAGCCGAGCACCGAGCCGACCCTGAGGCGATGCATCAGCGGCACGACCACACCGGCGGTGCCGAGCACCACCAGCACGTCCTTCATCGTCGCGATGTCGAGGGTGGCTCCCGCCATGTCCGAATCCGTCTCGCCAGATCGCCGTCACAGTGGACCATGCGGTCGGCGAGGGAAAGGCGCGGGGCGGCGGACCGGCCCGGCGTCAGTCGACGGCGAGACCGTGCGCGGCGAGATCTCGGGCCAGCCGGTCGGGCGTGACGAAGTGCACCGCCGCCATCCCGACCGCGCGGGCCCCGGCGACGTTGGCCGGCGAATCGTCGATGAAGAGGCAGGTCGCGGGATCGAGGCGATTGCGTTCGATCAGCACCCGATAGATCGCCGGGTCGGGCTTCAGCAGCTTCTCGTGGGCGGAGACCACGGTATCGATGAAATCGGCGAGAACCGGGAAGCGAACGACCGCTTCGGCGTATTTCTCGGCGGAGAAGTTGGTGATCGCGTAGAGCGGCACTCCGCGGGCGCGCAGCCGCTCGTGGATGGCCACCGTTCCCTCGATGAGGCCGGGCACCATCTCGTGCCAGCGCTCGTCCCAGGCGCGGATCTCGGTCTCCCATTCGGGATGGAGCGCCACCCGCTCGGCGATGCCCAGGACGAAAGGGTGTCCGCGGTCCATCTCGCGGTTCCAGTCGTCGGCGACGATCTCCTCGAGGAAGCGGTCGCGCTCGGCCGGGTCGGGGAAGAAGGTGTCGTAGAGCAGCCGCGGGTCGTAGCGCAGCAGGACGTTGCCGAGGTCGAAGACGACGTTGCGGATCCCGGACAAGGTGGCCTCCCACGAAACGAATCGGCCCCGGAACGGGTCCGGGGCCGAGGATCATAGGACGCCGACGTGAAATGTCGCGGGTCTCAACGCCCGCGTTTCAGATCCGGGTGCAGCGCCTTGCCGAGCAGCTTGGCGTCGCGGCCGATGACGTGCTCGGTCGAGCCGACGATCAACGGATCGGGTCCTGTGACGAGGCTCCTGTCCTTGTGCGGATAGGGCATGACGGTCAGGAAGTGCTGCATGCACTCGAGCCGCGCCCGCATCTTGTCGTTCGACTTGATGATCGTCCACGGCGCGTCGGCGGTGTCGGTGTAGAAGAACATCGCCTCCTTGGCCTCGGTGTAATCGTCCCACTTGTCGAGCGACGCGCGGTCGATAGGCGACAGTTTCCATTGCTTCAGCGGGTCGTGCTCGCGGCTGTCGAAGCGACGCTTCTGCTCCTCGCGGGTGACAGAGAACCAGTACTTCACCAGCCGGATGCCGGAGCGCACCAGCATGCGCTCGAACTCCGGCGCCTGGCGCATGAACTCGAGATATTCGTTGGGCGAGCAGAAGCCCATGACGCGCTCGACGCCGGCGCGGTTGTACCAGGAGCGGTCGAACATCACGATCTCGCCGGCGGCCGGCAGGTGGGCGATGTAGCGCTGGAAGTACCACTGGGTCTTCTCGCGCTCGGTCGGCTTCTGCAGGGCGACGACGCGGGCGGTGCGCGGGTTGAGATGCTCCATGTAGCGCTTGATGGTGCCGCCCTTGCCGGCGGCGTCGCGGCCCTCGAAGAGCATGATGATGCGTTCGCCGGTCTCCTCGACCCAGCGCTGGAGCTTCAGCAACTCGCGCTGGAGCTCGAGCTTGTGCGCCTCGTAGACCTTGGCGCGCATCTTGGTCTTGTAGGGATACTCGCCGCTCTCGAAGACGTGGGCGATCGCCTCCGGATCGTGGCGCATCTCGGCGAGGAGGTGGCGCGTGGCGCCACCGTCCGACTTCGGCGCCTTTTCGAGCGTCTTGAAGGCCGCGAGATCGGGGATGATCACGTCCTCCAGGGGATTCTCGGCGACGTCCGCTTCGTCGACGGGCGGAGCCGGCGGGGCGGCCTTCGGTGCCGCCGCGGCCCGGGGAGCGGCTTTCGCCGCGGCCTTCGGCGCCGGTTTGCGTACCGGCGCTCGCCGGGTCTTCGCGGGGTCGGGGGCGACCGTCGCGGACGCGGTGGCCGCGGTCGGGCTCGGCTGTTCGGCGTCGTCTTCCACGCGTGTGACCTCGATCATGTCCACCCCTCTGGTTCGCCCACAACGGAAGATCCGTCGTCGCGAATGAGAGGAGCCGCCTTCCGAGATCGGGTTCCGTCACCTTCGCGCCACGGCGCGTCGTTCGATGGCGAACCATAACCCGGGGTCGTTTCCCAATCCTTGAGACGCATCAAAACGCGCCCGCACCCCGGCGGGCGGCACTCGTGCGATCGGGGGTGGACCTCGGGGATCGACAGGGTATGCTCCGCCGAAAGACTTCGCCGAAAGACGTAAGGAGGAAACACGATGCACCAGAGATTCCGCCTCGCCGTTCTCGCCGTGGCGACCGCCACCGCCATGTCGGCCGCCGCGCCCGCTCGGGCCGACGGCTTCATCAACGTCCTGACCGGTGGCACCTCGGGCGTCTACTATCCGCTCGGCGTGGCGCTGTCGCAGATTTACGGTGCCGGCATCGCCGGCGTGAAGACCCAGGTACAGGCGACCAAGGCCTCGGTGGAGAACCTCAACCTGCTGCAGCAGGGGCGGGGCGAGATCGCCTTCACCCTCGGCGACTCCCTGCGTGACGCTTGGGAGGGCAACACCGAGGTCGGCTTCAAGGGCAAGCTCGACAAGCTGCGCGGCATCGCCGCCATCTATCCGAACTACATCCAGATCGTCGCGCTGAAATCGAGCGGGGTCACCAAGTTCGCCGACTTCAAGGGCAAGAGCCTGTCGGTCGGCGCCCCCAAGTCCGGCACCGAACTCAACGCCCGCGCCATCTTCGCCGCCTACGGCATGAAGTACGGCGACCTCGGCAAGGTCGAGTATCTGCCCTTCGCCGAGTCGGTCGACCTGATGAAGAACCGCCAGCTCGACGCGACGCTGCAGTCGGCCGGCCTCGGCGTCGCCTCGATCCGCGACCTGTCGACGTCGGTCGAGACGACCATCGTCGCCGTCGACGCCGAGACGGTGAAGAAGATCGGCGCCCCCTACGTGGCGGTCACCATCCCGGCCGGTACCTATCAGGGACAGACGGCGGACGTTCCGACCGCGGCGGTCGGCAACTTCCTCGTCACCCATGCGGACGTTCCGGAGGAGACGGTCTACCAGATGACCAAGCTCACCTTCGAGAACCTCGACAAGCTCGCCGCCGCCCACGGCGCCGCCAAGAGCATCAAGCTCGAGAACGCGCTCGCCGGCATGCCGGTACCGTTGCACCCGGGCGCGGCGCGCTGGTTCAAGGAGAAGGGCGTGCTGAAGTGAGGTGGCGTGGGGCGGTCGCTCGAAGCGGCTCGTCGGCGTGAGGCTTCGGGAATCCCCGTCTTCCTTGCCCCGCGAGGAGGAAAGGGGAGATCGCGGTGAGGCTCGCGACGAAGTCGACGACCTTCGCCGCGGTCGCCCGGACCTCCGCTCTCTTTTCCCCTCCGACCGTGATCCGTCCAGCGGAGTCAGACGATGACCGCGACGACCAATTCCCCGAGCGCGCTCGACACGTTCGAACACGGTTTCCCGACCGGCTTCGGCAAGGGCCGGCCGGCGCTCGTGGCGTTCTCCATCGCGCTGCTCTTCTCGGCCTTCCAGATCTTCGTCTCGGCCTGGCCGATCCTGCCGTCGCTGGCGGTGAGGGGTATCCACGTCGGTTTCCTGTTGCTGCTCTCCTTCGGCCTGATCGCCAATTTCCGTTCGCGCTCGCGCCTCGAACTGGCGAGCGGATGGGCGCTCGGCGTCCTCGGCTTCGCCATCGGGCTCTATCAGTGGATCGAGCACGACGCCTTGATCCTCCGGGCGGGCGACCTCGAGCGGCGCGACCTGGTGGTCGGCGTGCTGCTCATCGTGCTGGTGTTCGAGGCCTGCCGCCGCCTGATGGGGCCGGCGCTGCCGATCATGTGCGGCGTCTGCCTCCTCTACGCCTTCGGCGGGCAGTGGTTCCCCGGGCCTCTCGCCACCCGCGGCTACGGCTTCGATCAGGTGATCGACCAGATGTCCTTCGGCACCGAGGGCATCTACGGCGTGCCGGTCAACGTCTCGGCGACCTACATCTTCCTCTTCATCCTCTTCGGCTCCTTCCTCGAGAAGGCCGGGATGATCCATCTCTTCACCGACGTGTCGCTCGGCCTCTTCGGCCGCGCCCGCGGCGGTCCGGCCAAGGTGGCGGTGTTCTCGTCGGGGCTGATGGGGACGATCTCGGGTTCGGGCGTGGCCAACGTCGTCACCGTCGGCCAGTTCACCATCCCCCTGATGATCCGCTTCGGCTATCGCCGCGCCTTCGCCGCCGGGGTCGAGGCGACCGCCTCGATGGGTGGCCAGATCATGCCGCCGGTGATGGGAGCGGCGGCCTTCATCATGGCCGAGACGCTCGACGTGCCCTATTCGGCGATCGTCACCGCGGCGGTGCTGCCGGCGATCCTCTATTTCGCCTCGGCCTACTGGATGGTCCACCTCGAGGCCGGCAAGCACGGGCTCTCCGGCATGACCGAGGTGCCGAGCGCGCTCGTGGCGCTGAAGGCGCGCTGGTATCTGGCGCTGCCGCTCGCCGCTCTGATCTTCATGCTGTTCCACGGCTTCACGCCGCTCTTCGCCGGCACCCTCGGTCTGGCGTTGACCGTGGTGCTGATCCTCGGGGCCTCGGCGGCGGTCGGTCTGCCGGCGACCTGGATGCGCGTGGTGTTCTGGATCGGCCTCGGCCTCGTCGCGGCGAGCTTCCTGAAGTTCGGCCTGACCCCGGTGGTGGTGGTGATCGCCGTCCTGGCGGTGGTCCTGCTGTTCTCGCGCGGCGGCCGCGAGACGCTGCTGCTGTGCCGCGACAGTTTCGCCGACAGTGCCAAGACGGCACTCTCGGTCGGCGTCGCTTGCGCCATCGTCGGCACCATCATCGGCACCTTCACCCTGACCGGGCTCGGCACCACCTTCGGCACCTGGGTGGTCGGCATCGGCAAGGAGAGCCTGTTCCTGTCGCTGGTGCTGACCATGATCCTGTCGATCGTGCTCGGCACCGGCATCCCGACCATCCCGACCTACATCATCGTCGCGGCGCTCGCCGCCCCGGCGATGGCGACGCTCGGCGTGCCGCTGATCGTCTCCCACATGTTCGCCTTCTACTTCGGCATCATGGCCGACCTGTCGCCGCCGGTGGCGCTGGCGGCGCTCGCCGCCGCGCCGATCGCCCGCGAGAACCCCGACAAGATCGGCTGGGAGGCGATGCGCATCGCCGGCGCCGGCTACGTCATCCCCTTCGCCGCCGTCTACGCCCCGGCGCTGATGATGCAGTCGGGCGACCCGATGGCCGTCCATCTCGGCTTCTGGGGGGCCGTCGTCTTCGCATTCGTCAAGACCGGTTTCGCCATGGGCCTCTTCGGCGCCGGCCTGATCGGCTGGCTCTTCGGGCCGCTCGCCGTCTGGGAACGGGCCGCCGTACTGCTCGCGGCCGCCCTGCTGGTCATCGAGTTCCCGTGGAGCGACGCGGCCGGCCTCGTCCTCGGCGCGGCGATGGTGGCGCAACATCGGTCGCGGACGCGTCACGCCGTGGTCGGGCCGGCGACATGAGTTCTCTGTGCCTCGTCGCCGGCGACGTCGGCGTGCGGCTCGCCACGGCGCTGCTCACCCTCTCTTGGACCCATTCGATCGAGAAGGTCGAATGGCGCGAAACCTGGCGAGCGGTTCCCGCCGGGCTCGAACTGGTGGAGGCGCGGGTCAAGGGGTCCGGCGCCGGCATGGAGCCCGGCGAGGATGCGCGGCTCGTCGGCGGCTGGTGGGTGTGGCGGCCGGAGCGGCCGGCGGTGGCGGAGGTGGTGCTGGCGCGCTCGGGCGTCACCGCCGACTGGCGGGTGTGCGTCGAGGGGACCTGCCGGCCGGTCGGCGAGATCCTCGGGCCGGCGGCGGACGGGGTGGCGGCGCGGCTCGTCGCCTGCGACCGGTGAGCCGGACCGCGCGGATGCGGGGCGGCTCTGTCAAACTGTCGTGTCTTCGACGCATTCGGCTGCTTGTCTCGCCCCCCGGGGACGGGTCATGTTGAGCGAGGTCCAAGCGAGGCGAAGCGATGGCGCGCGGTTACGATTCTCAACGGATGTCGAGCCCTCAGGTGTTCCTCTGGCGGATGGTCATCTTCCTGGTGATCGCCGCTTTCGTCGCGCTCATCCTGCAGAAGCAGATCGTCTTCGCCTTTTGGGCCAATCCCGGGCTCAACGGCTTCATCCTGCTCGTGCTGGCCTTCGGCATCCTGCTCGCCGTGCGGCAGGTGATCCGCCTCTTCCCCGAGGTGCGCTGGGCCAATGCCTATCGTCGCCGCGAGCCCGACTTCGACACCGATCGCCGCCCCCGTCTGCTCGGACCGATGGCGGCATTGCTCGGTGATCGCGGCGTCGCCGGCATCTCGCCGGAGGTGATGCGCTCGATCCTCGATTCGATCGGCATGCGCCTCGACGAGACCCGCGACATCACCCGCTACATCGGCGGCACGCTGGTCTTCCTCGGCCTGCTCGGCACCTTCACCGGTCTGTCCGAGACGGTGTCGGCGGTCGGCGACACGCTGAAGTCGCTCAACGTCGGGGCGACCGACATCGGCGCCGTCTTCGAGGACCTGAAGACCGGCCTCGCCAAGCCCCTGTCGGGCATGGGCGTGGCCTTCTCCTCCTCGCTCTTCGGCCTCGCCGGATCGCTGGTGATCGGCTTCCTCGATCTTCAGGCGAGCCAGGCGCAGAACCGCTTCTACAACGAACTCGAGGACTGGCTGTCGACCGAGGCCGAACTCGATCTCGACGGCGACGGGGCGAGCGGGCACGGTATCGCCGAGCAGTTGCGCGCCTCCGTCGACCGGCTGACCCGCGTCGCCCAGGAGGGGGGATCGAGCCGCAACACCTCCGCCGCGCTGGTCGACCTCTCCGAATCGCTGCGCGGCCTCGTCGCCCACGTGCGCACCGAGCAGAACCAATTGCGCGACTGGATCGTCACCCAGGCCGAGGAGAACCAGCGCACCCGGGTGGCGCTGGAACGCATCGCCGACGCACTCGCCGCCCGTGACGAAGAGCCGCCGCACCACCGGCCGGGGGCGTGACCGCCATGCGCCTCGCCCGCCGTCGCCGCGAAGGTACGATCGACTACTGGCCGGGCTTCGTCGACGCTCTGTCGACGCTGCTCCTGGTCATCATCTTCCTGCTGTCGGTGTTCATGCTGGCGCAGTATTTCCTGTCGCGCGAGATCTCCGGCAAGGACACGGCGCTGTCGAAGCTCAACCGCCAGATCGCCGAGCTCACCCAGCTCCTTTCGCTCGAACGCGCCGGCAAGGCCGACGGCGACGATCAGGTGGCACGGCTGAGGGCGGGTCTCGCCGCCGCCGAGGACGAGAAGGCGCGTCTCGCCGGCCTCCTCGCCGCCCGCGACGGCGTCGCCGCGGCGAGCGGAGGGGCGGCGACCTCGGCCGGCCTCGCCCTCGACGCGGAGAAGCGGATCTCCGCCCAGGCGCTCGCCCAGGTCGAACTGCTCAACCAGCAGATCTCGGCGCTGCGCCGTCAGATCGCGGCGCTCGAACAGGCGCTCGACGCCACCGAGAGCCGTGACCGCGAGAGCCAGACCAAGATCGCCGACCTCGGCAAACGCCTCAATCTGGCGCTGGCGCAGCGGGTCCAGGAGTTGCAGCAGTACCGTTCCGACTTCTTCGGCCGGTTGCGCGAGATCCTCGGCAATCGCCCGGGCATCCGAGTCGTCGGCGACCGCTTCGTCTTTCAGTCCGAGGTGCTGTTCCCCGTCGGCTCCGACCAGATCGACGAGGCGGGCAACGTCGCCGTCGACCGGCTGGCGGCGGCGGTGGTCGATCTCGAGCGCGAGATCCCGCCGGAAGTCGCCTGGACGCTGCGCATCGACGGCCACACCGACGCCCGCCCGATCGCCCCCGGCGGCCGCTTCCGCTCCAACTGGGAACTGTCGTCGGCCCGCGCCATCGCGGTGGTCCGCCGCCTGATCGATCGCGGGGTGTCGCCGAAACATCTGGTCGCCGCTGGTTTCGGCGAGTTCCAGCCGGTCGAGGAAGGGGCGACCGAGGAGGTCTACGGCCGCAACCGCCGCATCGAGATCCGCCTCACCGATCGCTGAGGCGAGCGAGGATCACTCCGCCATGAGCGCGCCCACGGACACCGAAACCGAGGAAGTCGCGGCCGATCCTCGCCGCGCCGCCCCCGGCATTGCCGCAGCCGCGCCGGCGATGCCCGTGCGCTTCCCTCCCGGCGTCGCCGGCAAGCGCCGAAAACCCTGGCTCGCCCGCCGGCGCGCGTTGCGGGGGACCGTCACCGCGATGATCGACCTCGCCTCGGCGCATCTGCCGGAGGTGGTCGATCTGTGGGTGGAGTCGTGGCGTCGGACGTTGCCGCATATCGATTTCGACGCGCGGCGGGGTTGGCTGGTCGATCACCTCGAAGAAGCGCGGGCGAAGGGGGCGGTGGTCCGGCTGGCGGTGGTCGGCACCGGCGAGATCGCCGGCTTCGTGCTGATCGATCCGGCGAGCGGCTATCTCGATCAGATCGCGGTCCATCCCGAATTCTGGGGTGGCGGCGTCGCCGAGGTGCTGCTCGACGAGGCGCGGCGGTGGTCGCCGCAGCGGATCGTCCTCGACGTCAACGCCGACAATCCGCGCGCCGTCGCCTTCTATGTGCGCCAGGGGTTCGGCGAGATCGGGCGCGGGGTCAATCCGCGCTCGGGATTGGCGACGCTGAAGCTCGAGTGGCGGGCGGGGGAGACCTCCGGCACGTGACCGAAACCCCGAAACGTCGACGGCGGGCCGAGGCCCGCCGCGTTGTTCTCGTCACGGTCGTCGCGCGTCTCAGGCGGCGCAGCGCTTGAAGAGATCGTCCAGCGCCTGGAGGCGGCTGTTCATCGACTCGTTCATGGCGCGGGCGACGGGAATGGCGGCGATGCCGATCCGCTTGCCGGTCACCAGATCGACGGAGATCTCGCCGCCCTCGCCGTCCACCGCGACGGCGCGCACCGACGGCAGATCCGAGACCATGGCGGCGATGAGGTTGGTCATTTCGGCGACGGAGAGGCGGGCCTTGCCGATGAGTTCGTCCGCATGGACACGATGGCCGGCATTCATGATCGAGTCACCCCGGTATTCGCCGGACCTTCCCTGCGAAGGTCGTTCGGCTTTGTATCGAATGTTATCGACCGGCGGTTGCTCGAGATTTAACTCTCGCATCCTCGGTCACGACTCGGCCGCTTCCTCGCACCGTATGGTGAACGTTTCATGTCCCGGTTCTGATGCCGGGTGAATTCTGTCCGGTGTCGCTCGGCGACGGTGGTCCACCGCCGGCGCAGGACATCTGGGGATCGCTCGTGGCATTTTGATGGCCGTATCCCGCAGTGCAAAAATAGAACTCGGCACCGCACAAGTCCATCGGAATGCGGGCTCCTCCGGGAGAACCCGGATGTTCCACGGGCGCCCGATCGTCTCGACATGGCACGGCATCGGTGGAAATCATCGTCCCGATTCATCGAATATTAAGGTTTCTTCTTCAGAGTGAGCGTATCCAGTCATCTGGGTGAGAGTGGTTCCATCCACTCTGTTCGACGCCTCCCTGTAGACTTCCGCCGAGCCGCGCCATCGCGCGGCTCTTTTTTTGCGAAGCCGGGCGGATTCGTGAGTCGACGTTAACCTCGACGCGGTATTTCTCGGAGCGATGGGGCAATGTCGGCCGTTTCGGCATCGAGCGTGCACGGCAACCCCGGGGTCCCGGATCGGGACGCATGGACCCCGAACGCTCGACGTGCGACGTTTCGATGAGGAGGCCGGCCGCGATGAACCACGACACCACCCCGGACAGCGGCGACGCGCGCGGCGAAACCATCGATTTCGCCAGTCGGTTCGCCGGATCCGAGACTTTCCGAATTCTGTTCCGCGAGGGGATGCAGCTGGTGGAGGAGACCGCCACCTACCTCGACGGTCCGGGCCGGTCGGAATCGAAGGGCCTGTCGCGTGCGGCCTCGTTGATCTACGCCACCGAATCGATGCGCCTGACCACCCGGCTGATGCAGCTCGCCTCCTGGCTCCTGCTGCAGCGGGCGGTGAACGAAGGCGAGATGACCCAGCAACAGGCCGGCCTGGAGAAGTCGAAGGTGCGCATCGACGGCCCCACGTCCGCGCGCGGCGGACCGGGCTGGGACGAGGTGCCGGAGGCGTTGCGGCTGTTGGTCGAGCGCTCGCAGCGTCTCCAGGAGCGCATCCGTCGCCTCGACGACGCCATCTACGCCGAGGAGGCTCCGACCGACGCCGCCCCGGCGCCGAACCCGGTCGGCGAGCAACTCGGCCTGCTCAGCCGCGCCTTCGGGTCCGAGGACTGACCGGCTTCGACCACCTTTCCGCGACGACGACACCGACCGCCGCCGGGGCCTCCCGGGCGGCGGTTCGTCTTTCATGGCTCACGCCGTGCCGCTGCGGCGGAAGATACGGCCGTCGACGACGGCGAGCCCGACACCGATCAGCGCGACGCCGGCGAGATGCTGCGTGGCGAGGTGCTCGCCGAGGAAGACCCAGCCGAGCAGGATGGCGGACGGCGGAATGAGGAAGGTGACGAACATGGTGTTGGTCGGACCGACCGCCGTGGTCAGGCGGAAGAACAGGATGTAGGCGAGGGCGGTCGACAGGAGCGCCAGCGCCAGCACGGCGGCGATCGCGGTCGCCCCCGGCGCGGCGTGTCGCCAAGGCGGGTCGAGCAGAAGGACGGCCGGGGCGAGCACCAGGCTCGAGCAGGTGAGCTGACCGGCGGCGGTGGCGATCGGCGGCCGCCCGCGGAAGCGCCGGCTCCACAGGCCCGAGAAGCCGTAGGAGAGCGCCGCGCCGAGGCAGGCGAGCTCGGCGAGGAGATGATCGCCGAGACCGGTCAGCGCATCGATGCCGACGAGCACCGCCACGCCGGCGAAGGCGACGGCGACGCCGACCGCCTTGAGCGGCGTGGCCTTGTCGTCGGCGGTGAAGAGATGGGCGACGATGACGCCGAAGATCGGCGTGGTGGCGTTGAGGATCGAGGCGAGGCCGGCGCCGATGGTCCGCTGTCCCCAGACGATGAGGACGAAGGGGACGATGTTGTTGAGCAGTCCCATCACCAGATGATCGCGCCAGGCGCGGCGGCCGCGCGGCATCTCGACGCCGGCGAGGCGGGCGACGACGAGCAGCACCGCGGCGGCGACGGCGACGCGGGCGAGCACCACCGAGAGGGTCGGGATCTCGGCCACCGCGACGCGGATGAAAAGGAACGATCCGCCCCACAGGAGCGACAGGGTGAGGAGCATTCCCCAAGCGGCGGCTGGCATGTCGGGCCTCCGATGACGATCGACGGGAGCATGGCGATGCTGGGCGCCGAGCACCACCCGTTTTGCGACGAACCGGACGGCGTCCGCCGCGACCTTCGTCTCAGCGCTTCTGCGCCGCGACGATCCCCACCATCACCAACACGAGACCCGCACCCTGATACCAACCGACCCGCTCGCCGAGGAAGGCGACCGACATGGCGGCGCCGAAGACCGGGTTGAGGTTGATGAACACGCCGGCGCGGGCGGGTCCGATCAGTTCGACGCCGCGGATGAAGAAGATCTGGGCGAGGAAGGACGGAAAGATCGCCACGTAGGCGGTGATCGCCCAGCCCTTCGCCGTGGGCCAGTGGAAGGGCAGCGTGGCGATCTCCCCCACCAGCAGCGGCAGCGAGGTGAGGAAGGCGATGCCGGCCATGGCGGTGAAGAAGGAGAGTGAGGAGACCGCCGGCCGCTCCTCGAGGCCGATGGTGTAGATCGCATAGGCCAGGGTGGCGCCGAGCATGAAGAGGTCGCCGATGTTGAAGGCGAGGGTGGCGGCGACCGCGAGGTCGCCGCGGATCGCCACCAGCGCCACGCCGGCGAGCGCCGACACGATGCCGAGCCCCTGGATCGGCCGGATCGGCCGGCCGCGGACCACCCAGGCCATGGCGAAGACGAACAGGGGGAAGGAGCCCTGGATGATCGACATGTTGGCGCCGGTGGTGAAATGGGCGGCGGCGTAGAAGAAGGCGGTGAAGGCGGTGTAGCCGGAGACCCCGAGCAACAGCAGAAACCACGGCCGCCCGCGCATCGACGGCCAGTCGGCGGCGAAGGCACGGCGGTTGAGCGCCGCCAGCGCGACGAAGACGATCCCCCAGCGCAGCACCACCAGTTGCATCGGCAGGATCTCACCGACGGCGAGGCGTCCGGCGACGACGTTGCCGGCCCACTGCAGAGCGGCGAGCGACAGGAGCAGATAGGGGCGGTCGAAGAAGCGCCGCGTCGCGGAGGGTGTGTCGCCGAGCATGGATCCGGTCCGGTGGAGCGCGGAACAGAGCCGAGGCGTACCCGCCTGTAAAGCGGTTTCGGCGAGGGGGAGACCCGCGGGAGCCGGTTCAGCAGGCCAGATAGATGGTCTGCACCACGTCGGAAACCCCCGAAGCGTGGTCGCCGGCGGAAGAGGACTGGGCGGCGACGACCCGATTGCGGCCCGAAGTCTTGGCGGCGTAGAGAGCGACGTCGACGTTCTTCATCATCTGGTCGACCGATTGTCCGCGGAGGTGTTCGGCCACGCCGACCGACACGGTGACTCGGAGCACGGTGTCGGTGATGTCGATCACGGTCGACTCGATGGCGGCGCGCAGCCGTTCCGCTTCATGGTAGGCGTCGAGCAGATCCCAGCCGTCGAGCAGGACGGCGAACTCCTCGCCGCCGAGCCGACCGGGCGAGCCGACGTGACGGCGAATCACCTCGGCGACGGCCTTGAGGACCAGATCGCCGGCGTCGTGACCCCAGGTGTCGTTGACCCGCTTGAAGTGATCGATGTCGAACATGACCACCGACAGGGGTGAGCCGGAGCCGCTACGCAGGCAGGCTTCCTCGGCACGGTCGAAGAAGGCGCGGCGATTGGGCAGGGCGGTGAGCGGGTCGATGGTGGCCAGGCGCACCAGTTCGTGCTGGGCGCGGGTCATGCGCTCGGCGGCGCGCAGGCGGGCGAAGAGTTCGGTGGCCACGGGCGGCTTGGTGATGAAGTCGTCGGCCCCCGAATCGAGCGCCTCGATCAGGCGGTCGCGGTCGTGGCTCGACGACATGGCGACGACGTAGATCGGGTGGCGCGAGTTGGCGATCAGGCGCGCTTCCCAGCACAGTTCCAGCCCGGAAACGTTGGGCACCTCGAAGGAGGTGAGCAGCACGTCGACGCCGTCGTCGCCCTGCAGACATTCGAGCGCGGCGGCGCCGTCGGTGAAGGGCAGGACCTCGTGCCCACCATCGACCAGCATCTTGGTCATCAGTTTCAACCCGATCCTGCTCGGGTCCGCCAACAGGATGCGCATCTGCGCCGAACTCCGGAGACTGCTTCAGGGGGGCGGTCATCGCCGATCTCGAGGGAAGACGGAGCACACGGGCGCCGGCCGAGTTTCCGTCCTCCCTCCATTGGAGGAAGTGTCGGTTACCGATCGGTTGACGATCGCTGCGACATTTCAGCATATCCTCTCCGGTGGCACATTCGGCGGTACACTCCTTTCGCGCGAGGCGGTTCGCCGGCTTCGGACACGGGTTCGACCGGGGTCGCCTCCACGGGGGAATACGTCTATAGTCCGCGCGCCGAGCGGGCCGGACAGCGTTTCCCGTCGTTTCGGCATGGGTGATCGCGTGCCGCCGTCGGCGCGCCCCTTCCGACGTCGCCGGATCGCCGGACGTGGGAGGAGCGCCGGGGCGTCGGTGTCGGAACGTCCGGGCGAACCGGAGCAGGAAAGGGCGAGATGGCCAACGTCGTAGTCGTCGGGTCGCAGTGGGGCGACGAGGGTAAGGGCAAGATCGTCGACTGGCTGAGCGAGCGTGCCGACGTGGTCGTGCGGTTCCAGGGCGGTCACAACGCCGGCCACACGCTGGTGATCGACGACGTCTCCTACAAATTGTCGCTGCTGCCGTCCGGCGTCGTCCGCCCGGGCAAGCTCGGCGTCATCGGCAACGGCGTGGTGCTCGATCCCCATGCCCTCGTCGCCGAGATGGGCCGTCTCGCCGACCAGGGCGTGACGGTCAGCCCGAAGACGCTGCGTATCGCCGAGAACTGCACCTTGATCCTGTCGGTGCACCGCGAGCTCGATCAGGCGCGCGAATCGTCCAATTCCGGCACGAAGATCGGCACCACCGGCCGCGGCATCGGCCCGGCCTACGAGGACAAGGTCGGCCGTCGCGCCATCCGTCTCACCGATCTGGCCGAACCGGCGGCCCTGCCGGCGAAGATCGAGCGGCTTCTCGCCCACCACAATGCCCTCCGGCGCGGTCTCGGCCAGCCCGAGGTGGCGGTCGAGACGCTCCTCGCCGAGCTGACCGGCGTCGCCGAGAAGGTTCTGCCCTACATGGACGTCACCTGGCGTCTGCTCGAGGAACGTCGCCGGGCCGGCGACCGCATCCTCTTCGAAGGAGCGCAGGGCGCCCTCCTCGACATCGACCACGGCACCTATCCCTTCGTCACCTCGTCCAACACCGTGTCGGGGCAGGCGGCGACCGGCTCGGGGCTCGGCCCCGGCGCCATCGGCTACGTGCTCGGCATCACCAAGGCCTACACCACCCGCGTCGGCGGCGGACCCTTCCCGACCGAGCTCGAGGACGGGATCGGCGAATTCCTCGGCACCCGCGGGCACGAGTTCGGCACGGTGACCGGCCGCAAGCGTCGCTGCGGCTGGTTCGACGCGGTGCTGGTGCGCCAGACCGTGCAGGTCTCCGGCATCGACGGTATCGCGCTGACCAAGCTCGACGTTCTCGACGGCCTCGACGAGATCCGGGTGTGCGTGAAGTATCGACTCGACGGTCGCGAAATCGACCATTTCCCGGCGTCCCAGTCGGAACAGGCGCGAGTCGAACCGATCTACGAGACCATCGAAGGGTGGAAGGGCACGACCCGCGGCGCCCGCAGCTGGGCCGATCTGCCGGCGCAGGCGGTGAAGTACGTGCGACGGGTGGAGGAATTGATCGGCGCGCCGGTGGCGATGCTGTCGACCTCGCCCGAGCGCGAGGACACCATCCTCGTCCAGGATCCGTTCCAGGACTGAGGACGACACGCGGAGACGGTAATCCACCGCGAGACGCGGCGCGGTGGTTTCGTTTTCGGCGCGGTGTGATTACATCGCGAAGTCGACGATGCGCCGAGGCGGGGCGCGGCGGCGGCATCGCCGGAGTCGGTACGACGAGGGCGGGGAACCGTTCGACCCGGAACGAAGAGTGGCGGCTCTCGCGAACGGGTCTCTCAGAGGCGGGTGATGGCTGACTATCATGCGATCCTGAAACGGGCGATCACGGCCCTGCCTTCGCCGATCGGCGAAGCTCGGCGCGCGGTCTACGAGAAGGCGCGCACGGCCCTCGTCAATCAGCTGAAGTCCTTCGATCCGCCGCTCTCGGCCTCCGAGATCACCCAGCAGCGTCTGCAACTCGAAGACGCCATCCGCAAGGTCGAGTCCGAGGCCGCCAAGGGGTTGCTGCGCCAGGCGCACGCCGCGGCGACCGGTACCACCTTGCCGCCGACGCCGGCGGTCGCCGAGCCGACGCCCGAACCCGTCCCCACGCCCGTCCCGACCACGGTCGAACCGACGATCCGCCCACCGACCGCCCCGCCGCCCGGCTCGCCGGTCGCGGTGGCCGCGCCGGGGGCGATGGTGATCCCGCCGCGGATCGAACCGGAGGCGCCGGCCGCTCCGCCCGCCGTCGGAGCGACCGGCGTGCTCAAGCGCGCCGTCGACGAGGCCGGCGCTCTCGGCGGGGCCACCGCCGAACTCGGACGCCAAGCCCGCGGCGCCCTCGCCGACGCGGTCGCCGAGACGCCCGCCGCCGCCGCTTTCGGACGCGAGACCACCATTCCGCCGACGCGCCGGACGGAAAAGGAGAAGCGCCGCCGTCGCCGCCAGGAGGTGGTGGCCGGCGAAGTGCCGCCTTCGCGCCTGCCGTTGATGGTCGGCGTCGGTGTCGCCATCCTGGTGGTCGGTATCGGCATCGTGGCGCTGTGGAGCCAGCGCGAGGCGATCTCCGCATTCTTCGGTGGCGCCAAGGCGCCGATCGTCGACATGGCGCAGCGCCAGAGCGGCGAGAAGCTCGTCCCCAAGGCGAGCGACCGGCTGTCGAGCGACGACGCCGCCGGCCGCGGCAATCCGGTGAAGCCGGTGCCGACGCAGACGATCAATCCCAACGCCGCCGCGCCGCAACTCCAGTCCGCCGGCGCCGCGACGCCCCCCGTGGCCCAGACCGAGGCCGCCAAGCCGGCGGCGCCGAAGGCGCAGGCGGTGCCGCTCGTCGCCCAGAAGGCGATCCTCTACGAAGAGGGCAAGGCCGGCGGCGGACAGGCGCAGATCTCGCCGGGCAAGGTGGTCTGGACGGTGGTGCCCGACCCGACCGATCCGAAGGCAGGCGCGGTCAAGCTCGAGGCCCGCATCGAGATCCCCGAGCGGGGTTTCGCCATGAACATGCAGATGCGGCCGAACGGCGACACGTCGTTTCCGGCGAGCCATCTGATCGAGCTCAAGTTCACCGTGCCGGCGGATTTCGACGGCAAGTCGGTGAACAACGTGCCGGGCCTGATCATGAAGACGACCGAGCAGGCGCGGGGCGATCCGCTCGTCGGCGCCGCCGCCAAGGTCGCCGACAACTTCTTCTGGGTGGCGCTCGGCGCATCGGAGCAGGAGCGCGCCCGCAACCTCAAGATGATCAGGGAGCGGGGCTGGATCGACGTGCCGCTGCTCTACGAGAGCGGACGACGGGCGATCCTGACGCTCGAGAAGGCCGGGGCCGGCGATCAGGCGGTCACGGACGCGCTGACCGCTTGGGGGCAGGGTGGCTGAGCCGCCGGAACGGACAACCCCGTGGCCCCGCGAGAGGAGATTCCGATGAGCGCCATCCGACCGGTCAAGCGGCGGACGATCCGCGACATCCGCGCCGCCAAGGGCAGGACGCCGATCGTCTGCCTCACCGCCCATTCGGCCCCCGTCGCCGGCATCCTCGACGGCCATTGCGACCTGATCCTGGTCGGCGACAGCCTCGGCATGGTGGTCTACGGCTTTTCGAGCACCCTGCCGGTGACGCTCGACATGATGATCGCCCATGCCGGGGCGGTGGTGCGCGGTTCGTCACGGGCCCTCGTCGTCGTCGACATGCCCTTCGCCACCTATCACGAGAGCCCCGAACAGGCCTTCCGCAACGCGGCGCGGGTGCTCGTCGAGACCGGCGCCCAAGCGGTGAAGATCGAGGGCGGGGCGGAGATGGCCCCGACCATCGCCTTCCTCACCCGGCGCGGCATCCCGGTCATGGCCCACATCGGGCTGTTGCCGCAATCGGTCAACGCCCAGGGCGGCTTCCGCACCCAGGGCCGCGACGCCGAAGCGGCGCGCCTCCTCGTCGAGGACGGGCTGGCGGTCGAGGCCGCCGGCGCCTTCTCGGTGGTGATCGAGGGCACGGTCGAAACGGTCGCGCGCGACATCACCGCGGCGCTCGCCATTCCGACCATCGGCATCGGCGCCTCGGTCGCCTGCGACGGGCAGGTGCTGGTCACCGACGACCTCATCGGCCTCTTCGCCGACTTCACCCCGAAGTTCGTCCGGCGCTACGGCGAAATCGGCAAGGCGATCGAAGCGGCGGTCTCGTCCTATGCCGAGGACGTGCGCGAGCGTCGCTTCCCCGGGCCCGAGCACGTGGTGTGACGGCGGGCGCGCCGTGCCTGCTTCGCGAACGATGGCGACACTCTTGCGCCGGCGTCGTCGATCCGTCATGGTCGTTCCGTTCCGAGGGGTGTTCTCGTCCGAGAACTGAGATGCCGTCCGTTGCGGCGAACCCTTCGAACCTGATCCGGGTCATGCCGGCGAAGGGACGGGAACTCAGATGACCGCCGTCGCACATCTCCCCGGATCTCCCCGTCGTCCCGCGCTCGTTCGAGTGCGACCGTGGAGATCCTCATGCCGCCGCACCTGACGCCGCCGCCGGGTCGCATCGGCGCACCCGCCCGCGTGCGGGCCGCCGCGATGCGCGATCACGGCCTGCTTCGTTTCACCGCGACCTTCCTCGCCGTCGCCGGCGGGATCGTCCTCGCTTGGTGGGCGCTGGTCGCGGTGACCCGGCCGCCGCCCTTCCTCCTGCCCGGTCCGGAGCGGGTCGCCGCCGCCTTCGTCGCCCGCTTTCCCGAACTGATGTCGAATGCCGCGGTCACCGGCGGCGAGATCCTGCTCGGCCTCGCCCTCGGCGTCGGGCTCGGGGTGATGACGGCGCTCCTCACCGGGTTGGTGCCGTGGACGACGCGGTTGGTCCAGCCGGTGGTGGTCGTGCTCCAGGCGCTGCCGGTCTTCGCCATCGCGCCGGTGTTGGTGCTGTGGCTCGGCTTCGGCCTCGCCTCGAAGGTGGTGATGGCGGCGATCGTCATCTTCTTCCCGGTCGCCTCGGCGCTCTCCGACGCCGTCGCCCGCACCGATCCCGGGCTTCTCGATCTCGCCCGCCTCCACCGCGCCACGACCGCCCAGACCTTCCGCCATATCCGCCTGCCGGGCGCGGTGCCGGGCCTCGTCTCCGGGCTCCGGATGGCGGCGACGTTGGCGCCGATCGGCGCGATCATCGGCGAATGGGTCGGTGCCTCGTCGGGGCTCGGGCTGATGATGATGCACGCCAACGCGCGCATGCAGACCGACGTGATGTTCGCCGCGCTCGCCCTCGTCGCCGCCATGGCGTTGGGGCTGCGCCTCACCGTCGACCTCCTCACCCGCCGCTGGGCGCCCTGGGCGCCGGAGAGCGGCGCCTCCCTGCTGTGAACCCGACCGACCAAGGACATCCCTCCAGATGAGACGTCTCCTCGCTTCCGCCGCGCTCGCCCTCGCCCTCGCCGCCACGCCGGCGGCGGCGGCCGAAAAACTGACGGTGCTGCTCGACTGGTTCGTCAACCCCGACCACGCGCCGCTGCTCGTCGCCCGCGACAAGGGACTGTTCGCGGCCGAGGGGCTCGAGGTCGACCTGATCGCCCCGGCCGACCCGTCGGCGCCGCCGCGTCTCGTCGCCGCGGGCAAGGGCGACGTCGCCGTCTCCTATCAGCCGCAGTTGCATCTCTCGGTGAAGGAGGGCCTGCCGATCGCTCGCTTCGCCACCTTGGTGGAGACGCCGCTCAACACCGTGATGGCGCTCGACGGCGGTCCGGTGAAGAGCCTCGCCGATCTCAAGGGCCGGAAGATCGGCTACTCGGTCGCCGGTTTCGAGGACGCGGTGCTCGGCGCCATGCTGGCCACCGCCGGGGTGAAGCTCTCCGAGGTGACCCTGATCAACGTCAACTTCGCCCTGACCGCGGCGCTGGTCTCGGGACAGGTCGACGCGGTGGTCGGCGGATTCCGCAATTTCGAGGCGACCGAACTCGAGCTCGCCGGCAAGAAGGGACTCGCCTTCTTCCCGGAGGAGAACGGCGTGCCGGCCTATGACGAGCTGATCTACGTCGCGGCGAAGGCCCGCCTCGGCGATCCACGCCTGCCGCGTTTCGTCGCGGCGGTGGAGAAGGCGACGCTGTGGATGATCAACCACCCGGCCGAGGCTTGGGAAGTGGTCCGGAAATCCGACGCCAAGCTCGACGACGAGCTGAACCGTCGCGCCTTTTTCGACACGCTGCCGCGGTTCGCCAAGCGCCCCGGCGCCCTCGACGTCGGCCGCACCGAGCGGCTGGCGGCCTTCCTGAAGGGGCGCGGCCTGCTCGACACGGTGCCGCCGGTCGCCGACTACGCCGTCGACACGAAGTGAGCGGCCGGACGGAGATCCGCCGGGCGCGGCGGCCACGGCGGACCTCCCGCTCCGGCTCTTGAGCCCGCGGCGATGGCGGTCCATCCTGCCGCGCGTCGCCCATCCCCACCCGAGGTTCCGTCGTGCCGGAGAACGTCCCTTCCGCCGTGCTGGTCGTCTCCTCCCAGGTCGGTCGGGGAGCGATCGGGGCTCGAGCCTCGGTCTTCGCGCTCGAACGGCTCGGGCTCGAATGCTGGCTGGCGCCGACGGTGTGGATGCCCTGGCATCCCGGCCACGGGCGCTCCACTCGCATCCCGACCGATCCGGAGGTTTTCGCCTCGGCGCTCGCCGAGATCGCCGAGAGCCCGATGGCGGCGGCGATCGGCACCGTCGTCACCGGTTATTTCGCCGACCCGGCCCAGATCGAAGCGACCGCCCGGGCGGTCGAGCGGCTGCGCCTGGCCACGCCCGGCCTCACTCTCGTGGTCGACCCGGTGATCGGCGACGGCCACGCCCTCTACGTTCCCGCCGCCGTCGCCGAGATGCTGCGCGATCGCCTCCTGCCGCTCGCCGATGTCGCCACGCCGAACGCCTTCGAGGCCGGCTGGCTCTCCGGCCTGCCGGTCGGCTCGACCGCCGAGGCGATCGCCGCCGCCCGCGCCCTGCCGGTGCCGATCGTGGTCGTCACTTCGGCGCCGGCGCTGATGAACCGATCGGTCGCCACCCTGGTGGTGAGCGCCGACGCGGCCACCCAGATCGAGCATCCCGAGATCGCCGGCGCCGCCCACGGCACCGGTGATCTCCTCACCGCGCTGCTCGCCGGCCGCCTCGCCCTCGGCGAACCGCTGGAGAAGGCGGTGACCCGCGCCGTCACCTCGGTCTTCGAGATGGTCGCCCGCTCCGCCCGGGCGGGGTCCGACGAGTTGCGGCTTTCGGCCGAACAGGACGTGCTTCTGCATCCGATGGCGCAGGTCTCGGTGCGCCGCATCGGCGAGGTGCGTGGCGCCCCCCGCCCGGTGGCACGACCGCTCGCCTTCGAGTGAGGCCACGATGAGCGACGCGCCGCCCCTCCTCGCCGGTGTCGACGGCTGTCCGGCCGGCTGGCTCGCCTGTCTCCTCGATCCGAGCGCCGCCCGTCCGCCGACGATCCGGCTCTTCCCGCGCTTCGCCGACCTTCTCGCCGAGAACCCTGCGGTCGTCGCGGTCGACATGCCGATCGGCCTGCCGGATCGCATCGGCCCCGGGGGGCGCGGACCGGAGCGCCTCGTCCGTCCGCTCCTGGGGATGCGCCAGTCCTCGGTCTTCTCGATTCCCTCGCGCGCCGCGGTCCACGCCGGCGAGGGGTTGGAAGAGCCCGCCGCATGGGCCGCGACCTGCGAGGTGGCGCTCGCCACCTCCGATCCGCCGAAGAAGGTGTCGAAGCAGGGCTTCCACCTCTTCCCCAAGATCCGCGAACTCGACCGCCTGCTGCCGTCGGCCTCGACGAGCCGCGTCGTCGAGAGCCATCCGGAAGTGGCCTTCACCGTGTTGAACGGCGGGCGCCACATGGCGTTGCCGAAGAAGGTGAAGAACCGGCCGAACCCGCCCGGGCTCGAGGAGCGCCGCGACCTGCTCGAACGGTTCGGTCTGACCCGGGAGATCACCGCCGCCCGGCCGCCGCGCGGCGCCGGACCCGACGATCTCCTCGACGCCTGCGTGCTCGTGCTGGTCGCCGGTCGGGTGTGGCGCGGCGAGGCCGTCTCCTTCCCGGCCGAGCCGCCCCGCGACGCCCGCGGGCTGCCGATCGCCATCACCGCGTGAGGGCGACGGCCGGGCGTCGGTGCGGCCGGAGGGGACGTGGGACAGGCGTTTCGCGGCGGGCCGCGTCCCGACTTTCGCCGCGATCCGTCGACATGGTCCGCAGGTTCGCCGCAGGTGCGTGCGAGCCCGGAACTCCGCGACATCTCGCCCGCACGCGGGCGAGATGTCGGCGCGGCACCGGCAACCACTTGGTAACCATCCGCGTGGTTTCTGTTACGAGGATCCCCCGGCCGCCGCGCCGCGTCCGACGACGCCGCGCCGGCCCGAGAAGGCGAAGAACGAACATGAGGATTTCTCCTCTCTCCCGGATGGTGGCCGTCCTGCTCGTCGCGAGCACCGGCCCGGCGCTCGCCCAGACGAAGCCCGCCCCCACCCCCGCCAAACCCACTCCCGCCGCCGCCAAACCGGCGCAGCCGGCCCAGGCTCCGCAGCCGGCCGCCTCGGCGCCCGCCCCGGCGGGATCGCCGATGCTGGTGATGGAATCGAAGGACTGGAAGGTCGTCACCGCCAACTCGGCGAAGGGCAAGGTCTGCTTCGCCATGACCAAGCCGACCAAGATGGAGCCGGCGAACCTCAAGCACGGCGACGTCTTCTTCTTCGTGTCCACCCGTCCGGCGGAGAAGGTGCGCAACGAACCGAGCCTGCAGTTCGGCTACCCCCTCAAGGAGGGCAGCCCGGTCGTCATCGACATCGACGGCAAGAAGTACGACTTCTTCACCCGCGGCGACGGCGCCTGGTTCGAGAAGTCGACCGAGTACGCCGCCTTCCTCGAGACGCTGAAGAAGGGCAAGAAGATGACGGCCGCCGGCGCCTCGGCGCGCGGCAATCCGACCTCCTACGTCTTCTCGCTGGCCGGCGTCTCCGCCGCCATCGACGGCGCCGCCAAGGAATGCAAGTGATCGGGTGAAGCGGTCCGTCTTCCAAGACGGGGGCCTTCGCTCTATATGAGAGCCGAGATCACGCGAGGCGGACGGGGAGACCCGTCCGCCGTTTCGCGTTCGGCCGTCGCCCGCGGGGCCGGCCGATCCGCTTCCTGAGGACCCGTCCATGACCTCGCCCGCCCGCGCCGAGACCACCTCCGCCGACGCCGATCCGCTCACCGCGATCGTCAAGGCGGCGCAAGTCGCCGTCGCCACCCGCGACGCCAAGCCCTCGCTCGTCGGCCTGACGCGGGAGAAACTCGCCGAAGCGCTGCGCGAGATCGGCATCGAGGAGCGGCAGATCCGCATGCGGGTCGCCCAGATCTGGCACTGGATCTACTGGCGCGGCGTCTCCGACTTCGCCGCCATGACCAACATCGCCAAGGGCCTGCGCGCCGAGCTCGCCGAGCACTTCGTCGTCGGCCGGCCGGAACTGGTCACCGAGCAGATCTCGGTCGACGGCACCCGCAAGTGGCTCTTCCGCTTCCCGGCGCGCGGCGCCGGCAAGCCGGTCGAGGTCGAGACCGTCTACATCCCCGAAGAGGGCCGCGGCACGCTCTGCGTCTCCTCCCAGGTCGGCTGCTCGCTCACCTGCTCGTTCTGCCACACCGGCACCCAGGTGATGGTGCGCAACCTCACCGCGGAGGAGATCGTCTCCCAGGTGATCGTCGCCCGCGAGCGCCTCGGCGACTTCCCGGCCGGCGAGAAGGCCGACGGCATCCTTCCCGCCGAGGGGCGGCTCGTCACCAACATCGTGATGATGGGCATGGGCGAACCGCTGATGAACTACGAGGCGGTGCGCGACGCCATGCTGATCTTCGCCGATGGCGAGGGCCTGTCGCTGTCGAAGCGGCGCATCACGCTGTCGACCTCCGGCGTCGTGCCGATGATCCCCAAGATCGGCGCGGAGACCGGCGTCATGCTGGCGATCTCGCTGCACGCGGTGCGCGACGACCTGCGTGACGAACTGGTGCCGATCAACAAGAAGTACCCGATCGCGGAACTGCTCGACGCCTGCCGCGCCTATCCGGGCCTCTCCAACGCCCGCCGCATCACCTTCGAATACGTGATGTTGAAGGGGGTGAACGATTCGGCCGCGGACGCGCGCGAACTTGTGCGGCTGCTGCGCGGCATCCCGGCCAAGATCAACCTCATCCCGTTCAACCCTTGGCCGGGGTCGAAATACGACTGTTCCGATTGGGCGACGGTCGAGAACTTCGCCGAGATCGTCAACCGCGCCGGCTACGCCAGCCCGATCCGCACGCCACGCGGTCGCGACATCCTCGCCGCCTGCGGGCAGTTGAAGTCGGCCTCCGAGAAGCTCCGGGTGCGCGAGCGCCTCGCCCTCGAGGCGATGATCGGCGGGCGCGACGACGACGAGTGAGATCGGCGGAATTCCACGGAATCCGGCCGACTCTCGACAGTCGGCCGGACCTTGCGTCAAGATCGTCGCAAGTGATTCGCTCCGCCGCCGCGACCGGCGACGGGGTTCTGCAGCCGAACGGCGGTGCCGCCCATGTCCTCCCGTGAAAGCGTCCTCGATCGCGATCGCGCCGCCGTCGCCGGCGGGCGCCTCGGCCGGATCATCGTCGCCTATGTGCTCGCCGCCTTCGCCGGGGCGCTCGCCCGCACCTTCGGGCTGATCGCCCAGGAGACGGCGGTGCGCGGCTTCGCCGCGATGATCGAGACCAACGGCCTTTCCGCGCTGGTCGCCGTGCCGCTCTTCTCCGGCTTGGTCGTCTTTCTCGCCGCCGCACCCTTCGTCACCGCCTTTCTGGTCTTCGCCGAAGCGGGTGGGGCGCGGGCGCGGGCGCTCTACGTCGCCGCCGGCGCCGTCATCGGCCCGCTCGCCCAGGCGTTGATCGGGGTCTTCGACGCCTCGGGCCGTCCGACGAACCTCGCCCTCTACGGGTTGGCCGCCGTCGCCGGGGCGATCGCCGGGTGGGTCTACTGGACGGTGGCGGTGCGCGCCGCGCCGCCCGCGCCGCCGCGCCTCGAAGCCGCCCGTCGCGGCGAGCCTCACTTCTGATCGACACGAGGAACGTGACATGCCGCCCTCCGCCGCGCTCTGGCGTTTCGTCGTCGCCTCGCTCGGATTCATCGCGGCGATGGTGACGAGCCTCGCCGTGGTGTTTCTCGCCATCTCGCTGAAACCGACCCTGAACCTCGCCGCGGGCGATGTGAAGCCGGCGGTCGACGGTGCCCTCGCCGGTCTCGGCGAGGCCTCGCTGCTGTTCCCGATCCTGATACGCGGCGTTTGGCCGCTGTGGCTGGTGCTGATCATGGCGGGCGAATTCCTGCGGCTGCGGGCCTTGGCGGCGCCGCTCTTCGGCTTCCCGGCCCTCGCCGCCGCCGCGGTCCTGACCACGATCGAGACACCGCCGGGCGATCTCCTCAGGGTGCTGGCCGCGGCCGGTCTCGTCGCCGGTTTCGTCCATTGGCTGATCGCCGGGCGCGGCGCCGGCATTTCCATGCGTTCCGGGCAGGACTCCTCCGAGGGAGGTCCGCGGCCGCCGCATGCCTGAGCGAGCGAATCGGCGTTAAACCTCGGAGGTTCGCGTCGGCCTCCGTCGGCGCGCGGCGAGGAGAGCGGACGTGGCCGAGCATTGGGACGTGGTGATCGCCGGCGGCGCGATCATGGGATCGTCGACCGCCTATTTCCTCACCCACGAGCTGGGCGCCGACGCCCGCATCCTGGTGGTGGAGAAGGACCCGACTTATTCGCGCTCGGCGACGACGCTCTCGGCCGCCTCGATCCGCCAGCAGTTCTCGACGCCGGAGAACATCCGCCTCTCCCGCTTCGGCATCGAGATGATCCGCGGCCTGAAGCCGGAGTTCGGTGCGGACGCCGACATCGGCTTCCACGAGAAGGGCTATCTGACGCTGGCCTCGCCTGCCGGCGTGCCGGTGCTCACCGCCAATCACGCCGTCCAGACCGCCGAAGGCGCCGACATCGAGCTGATCGCGCCCGACGAGCTGGCACGGCGATACCCCTGGATGGCGCTCGACGGGGTGGCCCTCGCCGCCTACGGCCGAACCGGCGAGGGCTGGTTCGACGCCCACATGTGGCTCGATCTCCTGCGCAAGGCGGCGCGCCGCCGGGGCGCCACCTACGCCCACGCCGCCGTCACCGGCATCGCCCGCGACGGCAACCGCATCACCGGCGTCACCCTCTCCGACGGCCGCGAAATCACCTGCGACACCTTCGTCGATGCCGCCGGCCCGGCCGCCGGTGACGTGGCGGCGCTCGCCGGCATCACGCTGCCGGTCGAGCCGCGGAAGCGCTTCGTCTACGTCGTCCACTGCCGCGAGGCGGTCCCCGGCTTGCCGATGCTGATCGACGGCACCGTCGTCGCCTCCGGCGTATACGTGCGGCCGGAGGGGCAGTTCCACATCTGCGGCGTCTCTCCCTCCGATGAGGAGGATCGGCGCTGCGCCGACGACGACTTCGAGGTCGACTACTCGCTCTACGAGGAGGTGATCTGGCCGGCGCTCGCCACCCGCATCCCGGCCTTCGAGAGCCTCAAGCTGATCCGCGCCTGGGCCGGCCACTACGATTTCAACACCTTCGACCACAACGCCATCATCGGCCGCCACCCGGAAGTGACGAACTTCGTCTTCTGCAACGGCTTCTCCGGCCACGGCATCCAGCAGGGTCCGGCCGCCGGCCGCGCCGTCGCCGAGCTGATCGCCCACGGCGGCTATCGCAGCCTCGATCTCTCGGTCTTCGACTGGGGGCGGCTGCCGGCGGGGCGCAAGGTGGTGGAACTGAACGTCATCTGAAGGCGCCGGGCTCGCGCTTCTCGCGAGGGAGGGGCTCCGGCTGCCGGCCGCTCGCGGGGCTCGCGGCGTTCGTCGCTCGCGAAACTCCACCGGAGCCTCGCGTTCTCCCGCCGCGGGGCGACGGGAGAACCGTTCCTCACCCCTTCTGATAATCCTTCACGTCGGAGAATTTCAGCATCTCCCAGCGGTCCTCCTCGTATTTGAGCGAGAACGTCGAGGTGGCGAGATGGACCGGATCGCCGTCGAGGTCGGTGCAGTTGGCGGACGAATCGCGGCGAGCGAATTCCTCGAGCTTCGCCGGCTCTTCGGTCGTCACCCAGCGGGCGACCGAGAAGCGCGTCGTCTCGAAGGAGATCTCGAGCCCGTATTCGGCGGCGAGGCGATCCTTCAGCACGTCGAGCTGCAGCGAGCCGACGACGCCGACGATCGGCTGCGAGCCGTCGCGCGGCTGGAACACCTGGACGACGCCCTCTTCGGCCATCTGCTGAAGCGCTTCCTTGAGCTTCTTGGCCTTCATCGCGTCGCCGACGCGCACCCGGCGCAGGATCTCCGGCGCGAAGGACGGCACGCCGCGGAACACCAGATCCTCGCCCTCGGTCAGCGTGTCACCGATGCGCAGCGTGCCGTGGTTGGGGATGCCGACGATGTCGCCGGCGAAGGCCTCGTCGGCGATCGAGCGATCTTGGGCGAAGAAGAACTGCGGCGCGGTGAGGCCGATGGTCTTGCCCGTCCGCACCAGCTTGACCCGCATGCCGCGCGTCAGCTTGCCCGAACACACCCGCATGAAGGCGATGCGGTCGCGGTGGTTGGGGTCCATGTTCGCCTGGATCTTGAAGACGAAGCCGGCCATCTTCGGCTCGTCGGCCTTCACGACCCGGGTCGCGGCATGCTGCTCGCGGGGGCTGGGCGCGAAGCGGCCGAGCGCGTCGATCAGGTCCTGCACGCCCATGTCCTTCAAGGCCGAGCCGAAATAGACCGGCGTCAGGTGCCCCTCGAGGAACGACTGCTGGACATAGGGCTTGGCCGCCCCTTGCGCCAGCAGCACCTCCTCCTGGAACTGCTCGAAATCCTGTGGCTGTAGGAGACCGGCGATGCGCGGATCGCCCGGGCCGGAGACCGGGATCGAGTCCTCGGCGTCCTTCAGCCGAATGGTGTTCGCGTCGAGATCATAGGTGCCGGCGAAGGCGCGGCCGCGGCCGATCGGCCAGCATTTCGGCGTGGTGTCGAGCGCCAGCGAATTCTCGATGTCGTCGAGCAGCTCGAACGGATCCATCGTCTCGCGGTCCATCTTGTTGATGAACGTGACGATCGGGATGTCGCGGAGGCGGCAGACCTCGACCAGCTTCAGCGTCCGCGCCTCGACGCCCTTCGCCGCGTCGAGCACCATGACGGCGGCGTCGACGGCGGTCAGCGTCCGGTAGGTGTCCTCCGAGAAGTCCTCGTGGCCGGGCGTGTCGAGCAGGTTGAACACCCAGTCGCGGTATTCGAAGGTCATGACCGAGGTCATCACCGAGATGCCGCGCTCCTTCTCGATGCCCATCCAGTCCGACCGCGTCTGCCGTCGATCGCCCTTGGCGCGCACCTGCCCCGCGAGCTGGATGGCGCCGCCGAAGAGCAAGAGCTTCTCGGTCAGCGTCGTCTTGCCGGCGTCGGGATGCGAAATGATCGCGAAGGTGCGGCGACGGGAGACAGGATCGGCGGCGGTGTCGTGCGCCGGGAGATGTGCGGACATGGGGGCGATCTCGAGGGTACTGCCGCGCGGATGATCGCGCGAGCGCAGGCAATGCCGGGGATGGGGGGCGGTGTCAACCGGCGTGGTGCCCGGTCGCGCCGGGTTCGCCCGCCGAGGCGGCCGATCCGACCGCCTCGTCCTCCTCTTCGCCGCCGCAGACCAGGCGCCAGAACTCGAACGCGTCCGAACACGGGGCGCCGTCGTCGATCAGCCGCCAGTCCGGGGTGATCAGCCGCGGCAGATCGGGAAGCGGGCGGCCCTCGGGCCAGGCCGCACCGCCGATGATCAATTCGCAGAGCGTCGCGGAGAATGCCGCCGGCCACGGCGTCGCATCGCCCACGCCTACGCCGACCAGCGTCTCGAGCGCCGGAAAGCCGGAGAGATCGAGGCGTCGCAGCGCCGGGGCGGTGCCGATGTCGAGGGCGACGAGCTTCGGCAGCCGGCCGAGCGCCGCGAGGTCGTCGATCGGCGTCCTGCCGAGGTCGAGACGGCGGAGCGTCGCCGACCCGGCGAGCGGCGAGAGGTCGGTGACGGCGGTGCGATCGATGTTCAGTTCGGCGAGCGCCGGGAGATGCGCCAGCGGCGCGAGATCGTCGACCGCGGTACGCATCAGCGACAGTCGCTCGAGCCGCGGCGCGGCCGCGAGCGGCGCCAGATCCCGCACCCCGGTTCCCGTGAGATCGAGCGACACGAGGCGCGGCAGGCTCGCCACGAAGCCGAGATCGACCAGCTCCGCCCGGTCGGAGAAGTCGAGCATCGTCACTCGGTCGGCGAGGTCCGGATCGACCGGCCGTCCCGCCAGGATCGCCGCTCGGATGGTTCCGTCGAGATCCGAGAGCGCCCGCACCTCGGCGCGGATGCGATCGTCGTCGCTCACGCCGGCACCGGCGCCTTGGCCTGCGCGCCCTTCATCACCGCCTCCTGCACCTTCTCGAAGGCGCGCACCTCGATCTGGCGGACGCGTTCGCGGGAGATGCCGAATTCGGCGGAGAGTTCCTCGAGCGTGATCGGGTCCTCGGCGAGGCGCCGCGCCTCGAAGATGCGGCGCTCGCGCTCGTTGAGCACACCCAGCGCCTTGGCGAGCAGCGCCTTGCGACCGTCGAGCTCCTGGGAGGCTCCGAGCGCCGTCTCCTGGTCTTCGGTGTGATCGACCAGCCAATCCTGCCACTCCGCCCCTTCCTCGTCGGCCCTGACCGGCGCGTTGAGGGAGGCGTCGCCGCCGAGGCGGCGGTTCATCGACACGACGTCCTCTTCGGTGACGCCGAGCTTGGTGGCGATCTTCTTGACGTTGTCGGGGTGCAGGTCGCCCTCGTCGAGCGCCTGGAGCTGGCTCTTGACCCGGCGCAGGTTGAAGAACAGCCGCTTCTGGTTGGCGGTCGTGCCCATCTTCACCAGGGACCACGAGCGCAGGATGTACTCCTGGATCGCCGCCTTGATCCACCACATGGCATAGGTGGCGAGGCGGAAGCCCTTCTCCGGCTCGAAGCGCTTGACCGCCTGCATCAGGCCGACGTTGCCTTCGGAGATCACCTCGGAGATCGGCAGGCCGTAGCCGCGATAGCCCATGGCGATCTTGGCCACCAGCCGCAGATGCGAGGTGACGAGACGTTCGGCGGCCTTGGGATCCTGGTGCTCGCGCCAGCGCTTGGCGAGCATGTATTCTTCCTGGGGCTGCAGCATCGGAAAACGGCGGATCTCGTCGAGATAGCGAGACAGGCCGCCTTCGAGCGAGGCGAGCGCGGGAAGCGTCGTGGTCTGGGCCATGGGATCAGCGCCCTCGTCATGGTTCGGGATCGGGGGATCCGATCCCGGGGAGACCCCCGTGCGGGCGATCTCCTCGTCGTCCGGCGCCCGCTCCTGCGGCACGCCGGAGAAAGATCATATCGCAACTCGTGGCGAAATCGCGACCGGCTTTCCGATCACGATGGTGGGATGGAAGGTGAACGCGACGTCTCGCCTCACCGCTCCCGCCACAACCGGTCGGGCGAGAAGGCGGCGACGTCGGCGAGGAGTTCGATGAAGCCGGTGACGGCGTGGTCGATCGCCGCCTCGCCCTTGGCGGCGTTGGCGAGGATCGCCGCTCCCATCGCCCCGGTCGGATTGAGGTCCTGCGCCTTCCAGCCGAACTGGCTCGGCCCGTAGGCCCTGAGATGGGCGAACTCCTTCTCGAACCGCATCTGCGCCGAGGGGAAATCGGCGAGCAGGTCGACGCGGACGAGATCGGGACGCAGTGCCATCACCATCGAAGTCTCGATGTCGCCGGCATGGATGCCGAACCTGCGTTCGCCCTCCGAGAACATTCCCTGCGGCCGGCCGAAGCGCGACCACGAGGTGGCGACCGCCAGCATGTCGTGACGCACCCGGAGTTCGCGGGTGACCAGATCCATGATCGGCACGTTGCCGCCGTGGGCGTTGACGACGACGAGCTTCCTCACCCCCGCCCGCGCCACCGAGGCGCCGATGTCGAGCCACACTTCGGTGACCGTCTTCCAGTCGAGGGTCAACGTGCCCGGCGAAGAGACGTGCTCCACCGACCAAGCGATCGCCTGGGTCGGCAGGAACACCGCCGGAAGCGTCGCCGGCAGCCGCTCGATGGTGCGGGCGACGTGGCCCTCGGCGATGATCGTGTCGGTGGCGAGGGGCAGATGGGGGCCGTGCTGTTCGATCGCCGCCACGGGAAGCACGGCGATCCACTCGGCGACGTTCGGCCGGCGGAAGTCCTCGGTGGTCAGATCCGACCAGTGGCGCCGTGGCGGCATGGGAGACCTCGTCTTGTCGGCGGGCGTGACCACCCGCGCATTCACCGTCCGCGCCGAAGGCGCCTTCTCTTCTCCCCTCGCGGCAGAAGGGTTCGAGCCCGCGGCCGACGAAGAAGCCCCCCTCACACGAACCGCTTCGCCGCCTCCCCATGTTCCCACCGCAAACGCGCCACGTCCACATCGACCGGCATCCCGTCGACGACCTTCCATGTCCCGGCGATCATCACCCGGTCGGCCCGATGCGCCCCGCACAGCACCAGCGCGGCGAGCGGATCGCCGGCGCCGGAGAAGCGCAGCTCGTCCAGGGTGAACAGCGCCAGATCCGCCTCGAGCCCGACCGCGATCCGGCCGATGTCGCTCCGCCCCAGACAGCGCGCCGAGCCCTCCGTCGCCCACCGGAGCGCGTCGAGATGGGTGACGGTCGCGTCGTAGGTCAGCCGGTTGATCATCAGGGCGTGGCGCACGCCCTCCATCAGGTTGGAATTGTCGTTCGAGGCCGAGCCGTCGACCCCGAGGCCGACGGCGACGCCCGCCGCCTCCAGCTCCCGCGTCCGGCAGTGGCCCGAGGCGAGCACCATGTTCGAGGTCGGGCAGTGGCAGACGCCGACTCCGTGACGGCCCAGCCGCCGCATCTCGTCGTCCGAGAAGTGGATGCCGTGGGCGAGCCAGGTGCGGTCGCTCATCCAGCCGACCTCCTCGAGATAGTCGACCGGCCGGCATCGGAACTGCGACAGGCAGAAGTCGTTCTCGTCCTCGGTCTCGGCGAGATGGGTGTGGAGCCGGCAGTCGTGCTTCGCCGCCAGTTCCGCCGTCTTCTTCATCAGCGACCGGGTCACCGAGAAGGGAGAACACGGGGCGAGCGCGATCTGCGTCATCGACCCCGGCTTCGCATCATGGAAGAGCCCGATCACCCGCTCGCTGTCGGCGAGGATCGTGTCCTCGTCCTGCACCGCGGCCTTGGGCGGCAGGCCGCCGTCCTCCACCGACAGGTTCATCGAGCCGCGCGACACGGTCATGCGCAGGCCGAGCGCGCGGGCCTCGTCGACCTCGATGTCGACCGCGTCCTCGAGGCCGGCGGGGAAGACGTAGTGGTGATCGGCGGCCGTGGTGCAGCCCGACATCATCAGCTCGGTGCCGGCGAGCCGCACCGCCATCCGAAACGTCTCGGGGTCGAGCCCCTTCACCCAGACTGGATAGAGCGCCTTCAACCAGGGAAAGAGTTCCTTGTTGATGGCGTCGGGGTGGGCGCGGGTCATCGTCTGATAGACGTGGTGATGGGTGTTGATCAGCCCCGGCAGCATCACGTGGCGCGACGCGTCGAAGACAGAATCGACCGGGGTGAGCGGTTCGCGCCCCCGCCCGACCAGTTCGACGATACGGCTGCCCTCGACGACGACGCCCCGCTCGGCCCCTTGCGCCAGCACGGCGAGCGGATCCTTCAACCACAGACGCATGGGAACTCCTCTTGCGAACTCGCTCGATCCTATCGGAACGACCGGAGGCGTACAGCCCGACGCCGTCCGCCGACCGTCGGGTTTCCCGGGCGGTCGATTCGTGCTATCGCCGCGCCGAAATCTCCCGGATCCCGAGAGCCCCGAGCCGAACGGCCCCCGTTCCGCGATCTCGCGATCCATTTCGCGCAAGAAGGCGAAGCCCGACCCATGTCGATCACCGTCAAGAACATCACCCCGCCGGACCGCGTGCCGCTGAAGCGCGCGCTCCTCTCCGTCTCCGACAAGACCGGGCTCATCGACTTCGCCCGGGCGCTCAGCCGCCGCAGCGTCGAACTCGTTTCGACCGGCGGCACCTGTCGGTCGATCGCCGAGGCCGGCATTCCGGTGAAGGACGTCTCGGAGATCACCGGCTTCCCCGAGATCATGGACGGCCGCGTCAAGACGCTGCATCCCAAGGTCCACGGCGGCCTGCTCGCCGTGCGCAACGACCCCGAGCACGTCGCGGCGATGGAAGCCCACGGCATCGAGGGCATCGACCTGCTGGTGGTCAACCTCTACCCGTTCGAGGCCACCGTGGCGAAGGGCGCCGACTGGGCGAGTGCGATCGAGAACATCGACATCGGCGGCCCGGCGATGATCCGCGCCTCGGCCAAGAACCACGCCCACGTCGCCGTGGTGGTCGACCCCGCCCGCTACGCCGACGTCCTCGCCGCCCTCGACGCCAATGACGGCTCGACCACGCTGGAGCTGCGCAAGGCCCTCGCCCTCGAGGCCTTCGGCCGCACCGCCACCTACGACGCCGCCATCTCCAACTGGATGGCCGCCGCGATCGGCGAGCAGAACCCCAAGTACCGCGCCTTCGGCGGCTCGCTCGTCGAGCCGATGCGCTACGGCGAGAACCCGCACCAGTCGGCCGCCTTCTACAAGACGGCGGAGGTCCGCCCCGGCGTCGCCACCGCGACCCAGGTCCAAGGCAAGCAGCTCTCCTACAACAACATCAACGACACCGACGCGGCCTATGAACTCGTCGCCGAGTTCGATCCCGCCCGCACCGCGGCCTGCGCCATCATCAAGCACGCCAACCCCTGCGGCGTGGCGGAAGGCGCGACCTTGGCCGCGGCTTACGTCAAGGCGCTGCACTGCGATCCGGTTTCCGCCTTCGGCGGCATCATCGCCTTCAACCGGACACTCGACGCCGAGGCGGCGACCGAGATCGTCAAGATCTTCACCGAGGTGATCATCGCCCCGGACGCCACCGACGAAGCCAAGGCGATCGTCGCCACCAAGAAGAACCTGCGCCTGCTGCTGGCCGGCGGCCTGCCGAAGCCCGACGCGGCCGGCCTCACCGCCAAGACGGTGGCCGGCGGCATGCTGGTGCAGAGCCGCGATTCCGGCACCGTCGACGCGGTGGAACTCAGGACCGTCACCGAACGCGCGCCGTCGGAGCGAGAGGCGGCCGACCTCGCCTTCGCGTTCCGCGTCTGCAAGCACGTCAAGTCGAACGCCATCGTCTACGTCAAGGATCTGGCCACCGTCGGTGTCGGCGCGGGACAGATGAGCCGGGTTGATTCGGCCCGCATCGCCTACCGCAAAGCCACCGACGCCGCTGCGGCGGCGGGCGAGAGCGAGCCGCTGACCAAGGGCTCGGTCGCCGCTTCCGACGCTTTCTTCCCCTTCGCCGACGGCCTCGAGGTCGTGGTCGAGGCGGGCGCCACCGCCGTCGTCCAGCCCGGCGGCTCGATGCGCGACCAGGAGGTCATCGACGCGGCGAACGCGGCCGGCATCGCCATGGTGACGACCGGCATGCGCCACTTCCGCCACTGAGGCGGTCGATCGCCACGAATGCGAACGGGGGATGCGGCGACGCGTCCCCCGTCGTCGTTTCGGTGACGGAGGGCGCCAGGCTCGTAGGGTGCGAAGAGCCGCGGGCGAATTGCACCATCGGCCGCACCCACATCGCCCACTTCCCGCCGAGTCCCACGTTCGCGCCTCAGAACCTCCGGATCGGCTTCACTCCGGCCATCAGCACGAAGCCGGTCACCAGGAACACCGCCAGTACCCCGGCGCCGGCGCGCTGGCTGTCGGTCCAGTCGGTGACCATGGCGACCGCCAGCGGCCCCATGAAGCTCGTCACCTTCCCCGAAAGGGCGAAGAACCCGTAGAATCGGGCGATCGCCTCGGGTGGCGCCATGCGGGCGAGCTGGGTGCGCGAAGCCGCCTGCAACGGTCCGGCGCCGAGGCCGATGATCGCCCCGGCGAGGAGATAGACCTTGGCCGCCGGTCCGGCGAAGAGCCCGCCCGCCGGACCCGCCACCTCGACGGCGAAGAAGACGTGGGTGCGGTCGATCGACACCACCGTGAGCAGCATGGCGAAGAGCAGCGTCAGCGCTCCGAGCACCACCGCTCTCGAACCGAAGCGGTCGTCGAGCCGGCCGCCGGCCCAAGCGCCGATCGATCCGGTGATGGTCAGGAGAATGCCGAAGATGCCGAGCTCGATCGTCGACCAGCCGAAGACGCCGGCGGCGTAGATGCCGCCGAAGGCGAAGAGGGCGACGAGCCCGTCGGTGTAGATCATGTTGGCGATCAGGAAGCGCCCGAGTCCGGGCACCGCCCTGAGGTCGCGCGCCGTGTCGGCGAGCCGGGCGAGGCCGGCGCCGATCGTCTCGGCCGCCCGGCCGCCGCGACCGGCGTCGGGGGTGAAGAGGAACATCGGCAGGGCGAAGACGACGAACCACAGGGCCGAGAACGGCCCCGCGGCTCTCGGACCCGCTCCCGTCGCCGGATCGAGGCCGAAGAGCGGGGGGAGGCCGAGGAGCGTCCTGCCGGTCGCCGTGTCCGCGGCGAGGAAGCCGAGGACGAGGACGAGCGAGACGAGGCCGCCGACATAGCCGATCGCCCAGCCCGTGCCGGAGAGGCGACCGAGTTCCTCGCGCGGCACCAGTCGCGGCATCATGGCGTTGTTGAAGACGGTGGCGAACTCGGCCCCGATGGTGCCGATGACGAAGCCGGCGAGCGCCAGCGCCACCGCCGCCGGGTGGTGCGGCGTGGCGAACCACAGCGCCGACGAACCGAGCATCATCAGGACGCCGAAGGCCGCCACCCACGGCTTGTGCCGGCCGAGCGCGTCGGCGACCGAGCCGAGAACCGGCGACAGGACGGCGATGACGAGGCCGGCGAAGGCGGTGGCATAGCCCCATTGCGCCTGACCCGTCGCCGGATCGCGGGCGAGATGGGCGGCGAACCACGGTGCGAAGACGAAGGTCGTCACCAACGTGAAGAAGGGCTGCATCGCCCAGTCGAACATCACCCAGCCGACGATGCCGGCGCGCGGCGCGCGGGCAGGCGCGGTCGAAAGCGGCGCATTCGCCATGCGGTTTCCCCCCTCCGCCGCGACGCGCGGCGCTCCAGTCATATACCCGATCTCGGCGGGAGGGGTGAGCCGCGACGTGATCGCCAAGACGAGCGGGCGCGCCGGTACATCGGCTTCCACCGCGACCGCTTCACTCGACACCCGCGCCGAACCGGCCCGTCGGTCCGACGGCTCGGCTGCCACCTTTCGCGGCTCAGATGTTTCCCGGATTTTCGCCGAAGCGGGCACATGTTAATATTCTAATATGACACTCGCCATTCACGCCGTACGGGCGGAAGAAAGCGCGGATGTCGGTGACCGGCGGGCGCGATGGCCGATGCCTTTCATCGAAATTTCAGTTGTGCGCCACCGGATGGAAACAGGGGGAGGTACATGGGCGTGAGAAATGCTTCGAGAATGAGCGCCGTCGCCCTGGTGGCGGCGATCGGTGTCATGGCGACGGCCGCGACGGCTCAGCAGCCGGCGGCTCCGGCTCCGGCGGCGGCGGCGACCGCTCCGGCGGCGGCTCCGGCCCAACCCTGGGGCGGATACGCTCCGTACCGGTATCCGCCCTACTACGGCGGATACGGCTATCCCTATGGCGGGTACGGCTATCCCTACGGCGGCTGGGGCCAACCCTACTACGGCGGCTACGACCCCTATTGGGGCCCGGGCTATGGTCGTGGCTGGGGCGGCCCTTGGGGTCGGCGCGGTTGGGGTCCGTGGGACCGCGGCGGCTGGATGCCCTGGAACTGGTGGTGATCGCTCCGGTTCGGAGCGGACGTCGCGGGGCGTCCCTCCACCGTGAACGATCCGATCCGGCGAGCCGCGGCGCGGCTCGCCGGATCGGGTGTCGGACCGTGAAATCGGCGGCTTCGGCCGGGCACCTGCGCGACGCGGTGCGCCCGTCTCGTCATTCGAGATGACCACGGCGGCGCAGCGGTGGCTCCGTGCGCTTCGTCGTGCCCTACCCCTCGCGTGGCTCGGGGCACTCGTCACTCGCGAAGCTCCACCGGAGCTTCGCGTCCTTCCCTCGAACGGCGAGGGAAGGACCGCCGCTCACCCCTTCTCGGCCAGATCGGCGAGGAGCGAGGCGGCCACGGTGAAGCGCGAGACGCTCGGAGTGCCGTTGTCGCCGAGCGTCTCGTCGACCACCGCCAGCGCCCGGCGGATCTCCGGCCCGAACCGCGCCTCCCACGCCTCGACCCCGCCGCAGGCCAACGCTTCGGCGACGATGCCGCGATGGGCGTCGTCGAGCGATCGTGCCGCCCGATCGAGGGCGAGACCGTCGTAGTAGTCCGCCACCGGAAGCGCCCGCACCATCACCTCGAGGCGATCGATCGACAACCTGTCGGCGACGGCGAAATGGGCGATCGCCACTTCGGCCGGGCTCTTCGCCGTCCGCTCCGAAATCAGAGCGATGTCGGGTATCTCCACGACCACGTCGAGATGGGCGAGGCGACCGGCGAGGTCGGCCGGAACTCCCGCTTCGACGAGCCGGACCCGTTCCGCCTCGACCGCCGCCTCCGACGTCGGTGGCAGCAGCGCTTCGAGTTCCGGCTCCAGAGTGGCGACCGCCTTGCCGAAGCGTTCGATCACCGCCCCGACGCCGTCGCGGAACGACACGTTGCGCAGGAACCACACGGTGCCGATCATCGCGAGATCGCGCACCCGCCCGTGGAGTTCGAGTTGCAGGTCGCCGGCGATGCGGCCGTCCAGCTCTTCGACGCCACGCTCGAGCTCGGCCGATCCGAAGACCCCGCGTGTCGCCGCGAAGGCACGGACGATCGCCGGTACGCCGGCGCCGGTACGATCGGCCACCCGGGTCGGGAACGTCGGGCCGCCGCGGTCGACGACGACGTTGGCGAGCCGGGTGGCGACGATCTCCCGCCGCAGCCGGTGCCCGTCGATGCCGTCGGCGTGGTCGCTCCGCAGCCGCGCCGGGAAATAGGCCCTCAGCTCTTCGGCGAAGATCGGATCGTCGGGCACGTCGGAGGCGAGGAGATCGACCTTGCCGGACATCTTCGCATAGGCGAGAAGCACGCCGATCTCGGAGCGGGTGAACGCCCGGCCGGCCTTCTCGCGAGCCGCGAAGCCGGCGTCGTCGGGCAGGGTCTCGACCTTGCGGTCGAGCCTTCCGGCCCGTTCGAGCGCGGCGACCATGCGCCGCTGGAACGGCAGGTCGGCGACCCCGAGCCGCTCACAGAGCGAGATCGCCAGTGTCTGCGACCGGTTGTTGGCGAGCACCAGTTCGGCCACCTCGCCGGTCATCTCGGCGAGCAACCCGTCGCGCGCCGCGCGATCGAGCCGGCCGGAGACGACCGCCGGGGTCAGCGCGATCTTGATGTTGACCTCGACGTCGGAGCAGTTGACGCCGGCGGAGTTGTCGATCGCGTCGGAATTGCACCGCCCGCCGGCCGCCCCGTATTCGATGCGGGCGCGCTGGGTCATGCCGAGGTTGGCCCCCTCGCCCACCACCTTCGCGCCGATCTCGGTGCCGCAGATGCGCACGGCGTCGTTGGCCTTGTCGCCGACCTCGGCGTCGCTCTCGCCGGCCGCCCGCACGTAGGTGCCGATGCCGCCGAACCACAGGAGATCGACCTTCGCCTTCAGGATCGCCCGCATCACCTCCGCCGGCGTGGCGTGATCGACGTCGAGGCCGAGGAGCGCCCGCGCCTCGCTCGACAGCGCGATGGTCTTGGCCGACCGCGAGAAGACGCCGCCGCCGCCCGAGATCACGGTCCGGTCGTAGTCGGCCCAGCTGGAGCGCGGCAGCGCGAAGAGCCGAGCCCGCTCGGCGAAGCTCGCCGCCGGGTCGGGGTCGGGATCGAGGAAGATGTCGCGATGATCGAAGGCGGCGACCAGCCGCGTCGCCTTCGACAGCAGCATGCCGTTGCCGAAGACGTCGCCCGACATGTCGCCGACGCCGGCGACGGTGAAGGGCTCGACGAGGATGTCGCGGTCCATCTCGCGGAAGTGGCGTTTCACCGCCTCGAAGGCGCCGCGCGCCGTGATGCCCATCTTCTTGTGGTCGTAGCCGGCCGAGCCGCCCGAGGCGAAGGCGTCGCCGAGCCAGAAGCCGTGGGCGTCGGCGATGGCGTTGGCGGTGTCGGAGAAGGTCGCCGTGCCCTTGTCTGCGGCGACCACCAGATAGGCGTCGTCGCCGTCGTGGCGCACCACGCCCGGCGGCGGCACGATCGTCCCGCCGCGGATGTCGTCGGTGAGATCGAGGAGCCGGCCGACGAAGGTGCGGTAGGCCGCCGTGCCCTCGGCGAGGAAGGCGTCGCGGCCCATTCCCGACGACAGCCGCTTGGGGAAGAAACCGCCCTTGGCGCCGACCGGCACGATGACCGCGTTCTTCACCTGCTGCGCCTTGACCAGCCCCAGGACCTCGGTGCGGAAGTCCATCGCCCGGTCCGACCATCTCAGGCCGCCGCGCGCCACCGGCCCGAAACGCAGGTGGACACCCTCGACCGTCGGTCCGCAGACCCAGATCTCTCGGTGCGGCTTCGGTTCCGGCAGGCCCGGGACCTTCGCCGGATCGAGCTTGAAGGCGATCGTGTCGCGAGGACTCCCATCCGCCTCCGGGCGGAAGTGGTCGGTGCGCACCATCGCCCGGATCACCTCGGCGAAGCGGCGCAGCACGGTGTCGTCGTCGAGCGAGGCGACCTCGCCGAGCGCCGCCTCGATGCGTCCGGCGATCTCGGCCTCGGCCGCGTCGCGGTCCCCCACGGCGACCGGATCGAAGCGGGCGCGGAAGAGGGCGACGAGATCGACGGCGATGGCGGGGAAGCGGCGCAGCGCCCCCCACATGACGTCCTGCGACAGCGGCAGGCGGATCTGCCGCAGGTAGTGGCCGATGGCGCGCAGCAGCGCCACTTCGCGACGATCGAGGCCGGCGGCGAGCACCAGCGCGTTGTAGCCGTCGTTCTCCGCCCGCCCGGACCAGGCCGCGAGGAGCATCTCCTCGAGCCGGGCGTCGAGGTCTTCCGTCAGGTCGATCGGCCGGCCCTCCCCATGGACGAGGGCCATGTCGTGGAGATGGATCGGTTCACCGTCCGCGGGCTTCACCCGCCACGTGCTCTCGTCGATGACGGAAAGACCCATGTTCTCGAGCAGGGGCACGCGTTGCGAGAGCGCGATCGGCGCGCCGCCGTGGAAGAGTTTGAGCGCGAGGCGTTCGGGCGTCGTCCCCGGACGACGATAGAAGTCGGCGGCGAGGGGGGTCGACGGGCCGAGCCCGCTCATCGCATCGCCGTCGCCCACGGCCGCCGCGGCCGTGACCGCGGCGCGGTAACCCGGATCGAAGGCGTCGGCCCAACGCGCCACCAGCGCCCGGGCCGCGACCTCGTCGCGGCCGACCGCGGCCGCCGCGGCGAAATCGTCGGACCAGGTGCGCACCAGCCGGGCGACCTCGGCCTCGAGGTCGGCCTGGGCGATGACCGGCGTCTGGCCGCGATAGCGCCCGACGATGTAGTGGATGCGGGTGAGCACGCCCTCCGGGAAGGACGGCATCCACGACACCACCTTGCCGTCGAAACGGGCCTCCAGCATGTCGCCGATGCGGTTGCGCAGATCGGTCGTGTAGCGGTCGCGCGGGACGTAGACGAGGACGGAGACGAAGCGATCGAAAGGATCGCGCCGCGCCAGCACGCGGATGCGCGGGTGGTCGCCGAGCGCCATGATGGCGAGGGCGAACTCGTGGAGCGTGTCGGCGTCGATCTGCAGCAGCTCGTCGCGCGGGAAGTTCTCGAGGACGGCGATCAGCGCCTTGCCGGAATGACCGTCGCGACGGAAGCCGGCGCGCTCGACCACCGCGTCGAAGCGGCGCCGGACGAAGGGAATGTTGCGGGCGGAACGCGTGTAGGCGGTGGCGGTGAAGAGGCCGAGGATGCGGATCTCGCCACTCATCCGCCCGGTCGCGTCCCACAGCTTCACACCGATGTAGTCCATGTGGACGCGACGATGGACGCGCGAGCGGACGTTCGACTTGGTGATCATCAAGGCATCGGGCGACCGGGCGAAGGCGCCGATGGCGGTCGCCGCGTTGAGGCTCTCCGCCCCGCGTTTCAACACCCGGACCTCCGGCGCGCGCAACGTGCCGAGGCCGGTCTCGGCCAAGGGTTCGACGAAGGCGCCGCCCTCGGTCTCCGCGAAGAGATATTCGCGCATGCCGAGGAAGGCGAAGTTGTCTTGGCAGAGCCAGGTGAGAAACTCGACCGTCTCGTCGCGCACCGCGATCGAGAGCGGCGTCGGACCGCGGACGTAGGCGGCGATCAGCCGCTCGATGCGGTTGAGCATCGGCCGCCAGTCGTCGACCGTGGCGCGCACGTCGGCGAGCGTGGCGTCGAGCGAGGCGACGAGTTCGTCGCGCAGCCGCGGGTCACCGATGCGCCCGACTTGGACGTGGATGAAGCTCTCGCGCCGCGACTTCGGCGTGTCGCCGGCGGGAAGCCCGATCGCCCGGCCGGCGTCGTCGCGCTCGACCGACAGAACCGGATGGGCGGCGAGACGGATCTCGAGACCGAGGTCGGTCAACTGCCCGAGCACCGAGACGAAGAGGAACGGCATGTCGTCGTTGTCGACCTCGACGACGGTGTCCGCCCGCGTCGCGCCGCCCCTGCCGAACTCACGATCGAAGAGGCGGATGCGATGATGCCCGGCCGGCCGCTCGACGAAGGCGTCGAAGGCGACCGCGGCGAGCCCGGCGAGTTCCTCCGCCGCGTAGGCGGAGAGATCCTCCGCCGGCACGTCGGAGAAGAGCCGTTCGGCGAAGCGCCTCCGCAGGTCCGCCTCGCCCTCGCCTCCGCCGGAAGAGGGCGGCACGGCGCGAGCCCCGGTTCCGTCGATCGCGTCCGTCCGGTTCTCATCTGTATGCATCATACTCTCCCGATGCCGCGGGGGCGCTTCTTCGGCGCCTCCGGCGGGAGAATGATACCGGCTCATCGTGAAGGCAATGCGCGTCGCGACCGCTCTCCGGACCGATGCGGTGGGGATTTCGCTCGATATTCGCCGCCGAGAAGCCGAATTCGAGACGGAGCGAGGGTTGGGGGCACCGATTCCGCCTGTGCCCGGGGGAACAGCGGCGAGAGCGAAGATTCTGCATTCTTCGATCGTCGACGGCGACGAACACGAGATCCGGCGACGAAATCCGGGGCCATGCCCCCCGTGCAGGAGACGAATCATGACCGACGAGCATCAGTCCACCGCCGCCGAGATCGCCGACACCGCCGAGATCACCGGCACCGAGACGCTCGGCGACGACGCGCTGTCGGGCGTCGCCGGCGGCACCATCTTCCGAAACGGCAACGGTCCCGCCGTCGTCGTCCCCACCCCGGATCAAGCGACCGACATGTACATCCGCCGCCACACCAAGTGAGGCCGGAAGCGCCGACCCGCCCGGGTTTCGAGGCGCCCCCCGAAACGACGAAGAGCGCGGCCCGCCGGCCGCGCTCTCACCGTTTCACCCGATCCGCGGTGCCACTCCGCGACGCGGCTCAGCCCTTCGCCTTGTCGGCTTCGTGGCGCGTGATCGCGTCGAGGATGAACCGCTTGGCGTCCTCGGCGTCGCCCCAGTTCACCACCTTCACCCACTTGCCCGGCTCCAAGTCCTTGTAGTGCTCGAAGAAGTGCTGGATCTGGTCGAGGGTGATCTGCGGCAGGTCGGAATAGTTCTTCACGCCGTCGTAGCGCTTGGTCAGCTTGTGGCTCGGCACCGCGACGATCTTCTCGTCGTGACCGGCCTCGTCCTGCATGTGCAGGACACCGATCGGACGGCAGTTGATGATGGCGCCCGGCACGATGGCGCGGGTGTTGATCACCACCACGTCGATCGGATCGCCGTCGTCGGAGAGGGTGTGCGGCACGAAGCCGTAGTTCCCCGGGTAGCGCATCGAGGTGTAGAGGAAGCGGTCGACCACCAGCGTGCCCGAGGCCTTGTCGAGCTCGTACTTGATCGGCTCGCCGCCGATCGGCACCTCGATGATGACGTTGATGTCTTCCGGCGGATTGTTGCCGATGGCGATGGCGTCGATGCGCATGGGATCACTCCTGAGAAGGGTCTGCGCGCCCCGTTTCCCGACGCCTCGCGGCGCGGATCGGGTCGCGGTCGTCGCCGGGGAGCCCCTCGAGCACCCGGGTCGGATCCTTGGGACGTGCCGAACCGGTCGGCGCGGGTCCCGGTCCTTCTAGCCGATCGTGTCTTCCGGGGAAATGCAGTCGTTAGGACGACGTCGCGCCGGACACGGCGTTCACTCGGCGGCGAAACCGTAGACGACGATCGGCAGGGCCGTCTCGCCGATGCGTTCACCGGTTTCCGCCGACACCGCCCCGCCGAGCCGCTCGTAGAAGGCGCGGGCTCCCTCGTTGTCGGCGAGCACCCGTACGGCGAAGGAGGCGAGACCGAACCGGCGCAACTCCCGCCGCGCCGCGGAGAAGAGCATGCGGCCGAAGCCCAGCCCCTGCGCCTCCGGCGTCAGATAGAGCTCGTAGATCTCGCCGACGAAGGGCAGCATGCGCATGCGGTTGGGGCCGACCGTGGCATAGCCGGTGATCTCGCCGCCGACCTCGATCACCAGCACCGCGGTGTGGCGGTCGAGCGCCCGCCTCCACCACACGGGTCCGCGTCGAGCGATCATCCGCTCCAACTCGCGTCCCGGAATGATGCCGCGATAGGCCCCGGCCCACGCCGCGTCGTGCACGGCCGCGATCCGCGAAGCATCGGCGCTCGAGGCGCGCCTGACCCCGATCTCACCCAGTCTCATGGTGGAAGGGTAACAACGGTGTGGCTCCGCCGGAAGAGGGTGCATGCGGATTTTCACGGATGTGATCGGATTTCGGGCGCGCTTCCCCGTTTCGCGGGCGTCGATCTTGAATTCGCCCGTCCCGCTCACGATCTGACGCGACGGGCGCCGGCGACCGCCGCGCCCCGGGAGCCTGCCACATGAGCGCGTCGGACGATCGCCGCATCCATCTCGATCCGGAGATCCTCGGTCCGGAGGAGACCCGCGAGGAGCGCATCCGCGAACGCCTGTGGTCGACGGTGAAGCGCGCCGCTCGCTCCATCCCCTTCATGGAGGACGTGGTCGCGGCTTGGTACTGCGCCCTCGACCCGGCGACCCCGACCCGGGTGCGCGCCGTGCTCCTCGCCGCGCTCGCCTATTTCGTCGCCCCGATCGACGTGATGCCCGACCTGCTGCCGCTGGTCGGCTTCGGCGACGACGCCGGGGTGCTGATGGCGGCGATCACCCTCCTGCGCGCCCACATCACCGACGACCACCGCGAGGCGGCCCGCAAGGCGATGGCGGAGCACTGAGGGTCACCCCGCCGTCACCACCAGCTTGCCCTTGACCCGCCGCGCCGCGATCTCGGCGATGGCGGCGGGCGTCTCGGCGAGTGGGCGGGTCGCCTGGACGTGCGGCCTCAGCCGGCCCTCGACCACCGCGTCCATGATGCGGCGCATCTCGCCGGCGAAGGCGGCGGGTTCGCGCACCACGTGGTCGCCCCAGAACACGCCCCTGAGGTCGCAACCCTTCAGGAGCAACAGGTTGAGCGGGATCTTCGGGATCTCGCCGGCGGCGAAGCCGACGACGAGGTATCGGCCGCGCCAGGCGGTGGCACGGACCGCCGGGTCGGCGAAGCGGTCGCCGACCGTGTCGTAGACGACGTCGACACCGCGCCCGCCGGTCAGGTCCTTCAGCCGCCGCTTGAGATCTTCGGCCTCGTAGTCGACCACCTCGTCGGCGCCGATCGAGCGGCAGAAGGCGAGCTTCTCGACGCCGCTCGCGCAGGCGATCACCCTGGCGCCGAGGAGCTTGGAGATCTCAACCGCCGCCTGACCGGCGCCGCCCGCGGCGCCGAGCACCGCCACCGTGTCTCCCGGCTTCACTTCCCCGCGGTCGGCGAGGCCGTGGATCGCGGTGCCGTAGGTGACGCAGAGCGCCGAGGCGGTGACGAAATCGAGCGCGTCGGGCATCGGCACCAGATCGGCGGCGGCGACGGCCACCTTCTCCCGCGCCCCACCCCACTTGAGGTAGGCGATCACCCGATCGCCGGGCGCGACACCGTCGACGCCCGGCCCGATGCTCTCCACCACGCCGGCGATCTCGCCGCCGGGCGAGAAGGGGCGCTCGGGCTTGAACTGGTAGCGATCGACGGTGATCAGCGTGTCGAAGAAGTTGAGGGCGCAGGCGCGCATCGCCACCACCACCTCGCCGGGACCGGCGACCGGTTCGGCGACGTCCTCGAACGTCAGCGTCTCCGGCCCGCCCGCCACGCGACTGACGACCGCCTTCATGGCTCTCCCTCCGCCGTGTCCACCACCCGCGAGCAGAACCACGCCGCGCCGCGCCAGTCCAGCCGACTTTCCGCCGACGACGTCCTCCGTCGGCCGGCCCACGCGGCTCGGACCCACGTCGCTGCGACACCCCGCCACGCGCGCGCCATTGGAGAATGATGCGATGCAGCGAAGGTCGGAGGCCGAGGGGCTTTACGCCCGCGTGGGCTTCCGGCATCACGTGGGTGACGCGTGCCATCGGGAGAACGGCGATGACCAAGACCAACTCCGGCAACTTCTTCGAAGACTTCCGCATCGGCCAGGTGATCCGCCACGCCACCCCGCGCACCGTCACCGAGGGCGACGTCGCCCTCTACACCGCCCTCTACGGTCCGCGTTTCGCCGTCCAGTCCTCCGACGCCTTCGCCCGCTCGATCGGGTATCCGCGGGCGCCGATCGACGATCTCCTCGTCTTCCACGTGGTCTTCGGCAAGACCGTGCCGGACGTGTCGCTGAACGCGGTGGCCAACCTCGGCTATGCCGGTTGCCGCTTCCTCGCGCCGGTCTATCCCGGCGATACGCTCTCCACCGTCTCCGAGGTCATCGGCCTCAAGGAGAATTCGAACGGCAAGACCGGCGTCGTCTACGTCCGCTCCACCGGCTACAACCAGCACGGCGACGAGGTCCTCGACTACGTGCGCTGGGTCATGGTGCGCAAGGCCGACGAGAAGGCGGGCGTTCCCGACCAGAAGGTGCCGGAACTGCCCGCCGCGCTCACCCCCGAGCAGATCGGCTCGGCCGTGCCGATGATCGACACGGAAGCCTACGACGCGGTGCTCGCCGGCTCGCCCCACCGCTTCCACGATTATCGCGCCGGCGAACGGATCGACCACGTCGACGGCATGACGGTGGAGGAGGCGGAGCACATGCTCGCCACCCGCCTCTGGCAGAACACCGCCAAGGTCCACTTCAACCAGTGGACCGAGGGCCAAGGCCGCTTCGGCCGGCGCCTGATCTACGGCGGCCACGTCATTTCGCTCGCCCGCGCCCTGTCGTTCAACGGGCTGGGCAACGCCTTCCACGTCGCCGCCATCAACGGCGGCCGCCACGTCGCCCCGCTCTTCGCCGGGCTCACCGTCTTCGCCTGGTCGGAAGTGCTCGACACCGCCGAACTGTCCGGTCGCGACGACGTCGGCGCTCTTCGCATCCGCACCGTGGCGACCAAGGACAGGCCCTGCACCGACCTGCCGCTGAAGCTCGAGAACGGCGACTACGACCCGGCGGTCATCCTCGATCTCGACTACTGGGTGTTGTTGCCGCGCTGAAAATCATGCCGACTTCACAAGATCTTGCGCTTAAACGGCGGTGAGCGCGAGCCATGTTGGAATGCATGGGGGATCATCCCTTTGGACGTTTTGACGCACTGCCGAAAAACGGGTTAGAAGGCTTCGACGTTTTGCGACCATTCGCCGGCGAGACCGCCACTCGGGCGCGCGCCGCCGGGCCGGTTCAACCTCCGAGGGATCGAAGACAGACGATGTCGACGAGCAAAGCCAAGGCCGCGGGCGGGGTCGAGCGCCCCCTTTCGCCGCATCTCTTCATCTACGCGCCCTCCTGGACGATGGTCATGTCCGTCGTCCACCGCGGGACCGGTGCCGCGCTCTATTTCGGCACCCTTCTCCTCGCCGCCTGGCTGATCGCCGCGGCCTCCGGTCAGGCCGCCTACGACAAGGTCGCCTGGCTCTTCGGCACGTGGATCGGCCTCTTGGTGCTGTTCGGCTACACTTGGGCCCTGGTCTGCCATCTGATCGGCGGTATCCGCTTCCTGATCTGGGACATGATCCTCGGCTTCGGCCCGGAACGGCGCCTTCTCGCGCTGGGCACCTGGGTTCTGTCGGGCGTCTTCACGATCCTGATCTGGATCGTCGCCTACATGGTGAAGTGAGGTGACCCCATGAACATGCGCACGCCTCTCTCCAAGGTCACCGGTCGCGGGTCGTCCAAGTTCGGCACCGAGGACTATTGGCTGCAGCGGGTCACCGCCGTCGCCATGGTGCCGCTGTCGATCTACTTCATCTTCGCCCTGATCTGTGTCGTCGGCGAGCCCCATGACCGCGCCCGCGCGGTGCTCGGCTCGCCCTGGGTCGCCATTCCCTTCGGCGCCATGGTCATCGCCGGCATCCTGCACATGAAGATCGGCATGCAGGTGATCATCGAGGACTACACGCCTTCGGACGCATGGAAGATCCTCTTCGTGCTCATGAACAACTTCTTCTCGGCGCTGGTCGCCCTGGCGACGCTGTGGGCCGTCGCCAAGCTCTCGTTCGGGATGTGATCGACATGGCCGAAAACAACGCCAATCAGGTTTCCGGCGCGTCCGGCAAGGCCTATTCCTTCATCGACCACACCTTCGACGTGGTGGTCGTCGGCGCCGGCGGCGCCGGCCTGCGCGCCGTCACCGGCGCTTCCGAGGCCGGCCTCAAGACGGCCTGCGTCACCAAGGTCTTCCCGACCCGTTCGCACACCGTGGCGGCTCAGGGCGGCGTCGCCGCCTCGCTCGGCAACATGGGCCGCGACGACTGGCGCTTCCACATGTACGACACCGTCAAGGGGTCGGACTGGCTGGGTGATCAGGACGCCATCGAATACCTGGTGCGCAACGCGCCCGCCGCCGTCTACGAGCTGGAGCACTGGGGCGTGCCCTTCTCCCGCACCGAGGACGGCCGCATCTACCAGCGTCCGTTCGGCGGCATGACCACGGACTACGGCAAGGGCATCGCCCAGCGCACCTGCGCCGCCGCCGACCGCACCGGTCACGCCATGCTGCACACGCTCTACGGTCAGTCGCTGCGCTACGGGGCGGAGTTCTTCATCGAGTATTTCGCCATCGACTTGATCATGGACGCCGACGGCGCCTGCCGTGGCGTCGTGGCGCTCTGCCTCGAGGACGGCACGCTGCACCGCTTCCGCGCCCAGAAGACCATTCTGGCGACCGGCGGCTACGGCCGGGCCTACTTCTCCTGCACTTCCGCCCACACCTGCACCGGCGACGGCGGCGGCATGGTGCTGCGCGCCGGCCTTCCGCTGCAGGATCTGGAATTCGTGCAGTTCCATCCGACCGGCATCTACGGCGCCGGCGTCCTCATCACCGAGGGCGCGCGCGGCGAGGGCGGCTATCTCACCAACGCCGCCGGTGAGCGCTTCATGGAGCGCTATGCCCCCTCCGCCAAGGATCTGGCTTCCCGCGACGTCGTCTCGCGCTCCATCACCATGGAGATCCGCGAAGGCCGCGGCGTCGGCAAGAACAAGGATCACATCCACCTGCACCTCGACCATCTCGATCCCGCGATTCTGGCCGAGCGTCTGCCGGGCATCACCGAGTCGGCGAAGATCTTCGCCGGCGTCGACCTCACCAAGGAACCGATCCCGATCCTTCCGACCGTCCATTACAACATGGGCGGCATCCCGACGAACTTCCACGGCGAGGTCCTGACCAAGAAGAACGGCGACCCCGACTCGGTCGTCCCCGGCCTGATGGCGATCGGCGAGGCGGCCTGCGTCTCCGTCCACGGCGCCAACCGTCTCGGCTCCAACTCGCTCACCGACCTCGTGGTCTTCGGCCGCGCCGCCGGTCTGCGCTGCAAGGAGACGGTGGTGCCGAACGCCCGTCAGCCGGAGCTTCCGGCCGGCGCCGGCGAGCTCGCGGTCTCCCGCCTCGACAGGTATCGCCACGCCTCCGGCTCCACCGCCACGGCGGAGCTGCGCAACGCCATGCAGCGCACCATGCAGAACAACTGCGCGGTGTTCCGCACCGGCGAGGTGCTGGAAGAGGGCGTCGAGCTCATCCAGGAGGTCTGGGAGGGCCTGCCGAACGTCGAGGTCACCGACCGTTCGCTGGTGTGGAACTCCGATCTCGTCGAGACATTGGAGTTCGAGAACCTGATCGAACAGGCGGTCGTCACCATGAACTCCGCGGCCGCCCGCAAGGAAAGCCGTGGCGCCCATGCCCGCGAGGACTACCCGAACCGCGACGACGCCAACTGGATGAAGCACACGCTGGCCTGGGCCGACGGCGCCACCCGCAAGGTCACGCTCGACGACCGCCCGGTGCACGCCTTCACCATGACCGACGACATCGCCTACATCGAGCCCAAGGCTCGCGTGTACTGATCCCGCTCGCGCACTCGCCGTCGGCCTTCGGGCCGACGGCGAATGAGCCAGAGTTCCCGAAGAGGTGAGACCGAGATGGTTCAGCTCACGTTGCCCAAGAATTCGGTGGTCAAGACCGGCAAGACCTGGCCGAAGCCCACCGGAGCCACCAAGCTCAGGGAATACCGCGTCTATCGCTGGAACCCGGACGACGGGGCCAATCCGCGCATCGACACCTATTTTGTCGACCTCGACGATTGCGGGCCGATGGTGCTCGACGGTCTCATCTACATCAAGAGCAAGATCGACCCGACGCTGACCTTCCGCCGCTCCTGCCGTGAAGGCATCTGCGGCTCCTGCGCCATGAACATCGACGGTCTCAACACGCTGGCCTGCACCAAGGGCATGGACGAGATCAAGGGCGTGGTGAAGGTCTATCCGCTGCCGCACATGCCGGTGGTCAAGGACCTGATCCCCGACCTCACCAACTTCTACGCCCAGCACCGCTCGATCGAGCCCTGGCTGAAGACGGTGACCCCGGAGCCGCAGACCGAGTGGCGGCAGTCCCACGAGGACCGCTCCAAGCTCGACGGTCTCTACGAGTGCATCCTCTGCGCCTCGTGTTCGACCTCCTGCCCGAGCTACTGGTGGAACAGCGACCGCTACCTCGGCCCGGCGGTGCTCCTCCAAGCCTATCGCTGGCTGATCGACAGCCGCGACGAAGCGACCGGCGAGCGCCTCGACAACCTCGAGGATCCGTTCCGCCTCTATCGCTGCCACACCATCATGAACTGTACCAACACCTGCCCCAAGGGCCTGAACCCGGCCAAGGCGATCGCCGAGATCAAGAAGATGCTGATCGAGCGCCGCCTCTGATCGCCACGGCACCGAAGACGAAGAGCCCCGGCGGAGCGACCCGCCGGGGCTTTTTCATCTTCGTCGGATCCGCCGCGAGGCCTCGGGGGGATCGCATCGAACGCGATTCGCCTCGAACCGGCCTCACGCCCGGCCGAACAGGCCGTCGATCACCGACCGGCGCTGCAATTCGACCACCGCCGTCGCCCATCCGTAGCCGTCGCCCATCGCCTCGCGCAGGATGGAGACCGGGGACGGCGTCTCCGGCACCATCAGGCCGACGACGTCGCCGCCCTCGTATTCGAGCTCCGCTCCCGCCTTCAGCGCCAACCGCTGCATCTGCGAATTCGACGCCAGGCAGTTCATGTAGATGCGGCGGATGCGCCGGTTGCGCGCCGAGAGCACCACCGCCTTCATCAGCCGCGAACCGAACCCGTGTCCCTGGTGATCCCGTTCGACAGAGAAGGCCGCCTCGGCTTCCGTGCGACTGGTGCCGAGCTTCCTGAGCTCGCCGACGCCGACGAGATGGCCGTCGACGAAGACGCCGTGGATCAACGTGTCGAGGGTGAAGCTCGTTTTCGCATAGCGGGAGATGAACTCGTCGCCGGCCACCATGCCGAAGCGATTGCGTCGCGTCGCCGGATCGAGACGCAGCAGATGGTCGCGGAAGGCCGGACCGTCGGCCGCCCACAGCTTGCGGATCGAGCCGCCGTCGGAATGATCGTTCATGATCGCCTCCTCGTGTCGTCCACGGTAGGTGCATCGCAGCATTTCTCGAAATATTATTGTGCGATGCGATATGGCGAGAATGCGGCACTCGGGACAATTTCGTATGACGTTACCGAGAGGCGGTTTCCGGAAACTGCGGATCGATATCTTTTCGGTCATCGCGAATTCGCCGCCTTCGTCGCGGAAACTCGCCTTCATCCGCCGCGGGGGTCGCGATCGGACGCGGATCGCGGTAGAAACGCCGGCGAGACCTCTTTCGGGAGACGGGGACGATGATTCGCGCAGATCGCGTGGCACTGGCGCTGCTTCTCGCCGGCACGGTCGCCGGCTGTGGCCGGCTCGGCCTCAACGACGGCCCGACCGTCCCCCGCTACGAGCCGCTGCCCGCCGCTCCCACCGCGCCGGTGACCCAGGGCACGCTGCAGCCGCTGCCGCCCGCCCCCGGCGCGCCGGGTGCCACACAGCCGCTCGATCCGAACGCTCCGCCGCCGGTCGCCGCCCCCGGTGCGCCGCCGCCTTCCGCCGCGCCGACCAAGGTCGCCGAGGCCGCGCCGGACAAGGGTCAACCGGTCGGCCGCACCGATCTCCTCGGTGGTTGGCGCGTCGCCTCCGGCTCCGACAATTGCCAACTCTTCATGAACCTGACGAGTTGGGCCGGGGGTTATCGCGCCATCTCCAAGGGTTGCACCTCGCCGGAACTCGCCAGGATCTCGGCTTGGGACCTCCAGGGTCGTCAGGTCACCCTCAAGGGCGCCGACGGCGGCGTGGTGGCCACCCTCAACAGCCAGGGCGGCGAGCGATTCGCCGGCACCACGGCTTCCAAGCTGCCGATCTCGCTGTCGCGTTGATCCCGCCCCGACGGTGACGCCGCCACGCACGACCGAGGAGCGCGGCCACGTCGTCCCGGCGATCCTCGTGAGCCGCCACCGCCCACCATGCAACGGGTGCAGCCATGCCGACCGTCCGCCTGCTCACCGACGACAAACTCTCCCCCGCGGCGCGCGCCGTCTTCGACGACATCCGCGCCACCCGCAAGACCACGTACGTCAACGATTTCTGGCGCGGGCTCGCCAACGACCCGGTGACGCTGAAACGCACCTGGGAGAGCATCAAGCAGGTGATGGGGCCGGGCAGCCTCGACCCGCTGGTGAAGGAGATGCTCTACGTCGCGGTGTCGATCGCCCACGGCTGCGAATATTGCGTCGCCTCGCACACGGCTTCGGCCCGCACCAAGGGCATGACTCCCGAGCAGCACATGGAACTGGTCGCTGTGGTCGGCATGGCGGCGGAGACCAACCGGCTCGTCACCGCCCTCCAGGTGCCGGTCGACGAGATCTTCCGAACCCCGCCGGCCTGAGCCGTGCCCCGCCCGCGCGGACGCGCACGCTCATGTGATCGCCGCTCGCCCGCGACGGTGGCATGATCGGGCCATGGCACGGATCCTCGACATCGCCATCCTCGCCGCGGCGCTGACCGGGGCGACCCTCGCGGGTGCGTCGGTCGCCGAGGCCGCCGACGACTGCAGCTGTCGGGCGCCCGGTCGACGCGTCGAACTCGGCGGCACCGCCTGCCTGCCCTCGCCGGCCGGCCCGCGGCTCGCCCGCTGCGTCATGGTGCTCAACAATCCGTCGTGGCAGTTCCTCGAAACGCCGTGCCCGGTGTCCTCGGTCCCCGATCCCGGCGAACCCCGCCGCATCGCCGGCCTCGCACCGCTCGCCGCCGGCGCGCGCCGCTGAGAGCCCGAAACGACGGAGGCGCGACCCTCCTGGCCCGCACCCTTCGAATCCGTCCGTGACCGGCGCCTCACCAGTCCGACAGCACCACGTCCTCGTTCCAGGCGACGCCCATGACTTCCTTGATCACCGCCTGCCCGCAGATCACCCGCTTGTGCTCGGCGTCATAGGTCAGCGTCGGGCCGCCGTGCAACTGCCAGCCCTTGTTGAGGGCGGCGGAGACCCGCTTGCAGAAGGCGGCGTCGTCGGGACCGGTGAGATAGCGATAGAGTTTCATGGATCCCCTCAGGCGCCCGCCGCCGCGGCGATGGCCCGGGCGATGGCGACGGTACGCTCGGCCATCTCGGCGTGCAACCGCTCGACCATGCGACCGTCGAGGCTGATGACGCCCTTGGCGGCGTTCTCCGGCAGGGCGAAGGCGGCGAGGATCTTCTCGGCCTGCGCCACCTCGGCCTCGCTCGGCGAGAAGATGCGGTTGGCGCCCTCGAGCTGGTTGGGGTGGATCAGCGTCTTGCCGTCCATGCCGAGGTCGCGGCCCTGCACGCACTCGGCGAGGAAGCCCTCGGCGTCGGAGAGGTTGTTGTAGACACCGTCGATGACGTCGAGGCCATGGGCGCGCCCGGCGGCGACCGCCGTCGTCAGCCACGCCAGCATCGGCGCCCGGCCAGCGACGAAGCGCGCCCGCGTCTCCTTGGCCAGATCGTTGGTGCCGAGCACGAAGACGGCCAGACGCCGCCCCTCTTTCACCGAAGCGGCGGCGGCGATGGCCCCGGCGTTCAGCACCGCGAGCGGCGTCTCGAACATCGCCCAGATCGCGACGCTCTCCGGCGCGCCCATCCGGTCGAGCACCGCGTTCGCCTCGAAGACGTCGGCCGCGCTCGACACCTTGGGGATCAGCACCGCGTCGGGGGTGACCCCCGCCGCCGCCTGGAGGTCGGCCATGCCCCACGGGCCGGCGAGCGAATTGACCCGGATCACCACCTCGCGCGGGCCGAAGCCGCCGGCCTTCGCCACCGCGATCACCTGATCGCGCGCGATCTCCTTGGCGTCGGGCGCGACGGAGTCCTCTAGGTCGAGGATCACCGCGTCGGTCGCCAGCGTCTTGGCCTTCTCGAGGGCGCGGGCGTTGGAACCCGGCATGTAGAGGACGCTGCGGCGCGGACGGATGGTCATGGGTTCACTCCGGCGTGACGAGAAATCGGTGGCCGCGCCCCGGCGGGCTCCGACCCGATCGCACCGGACCGCGGGCCGTTCCCGGCTCGCCTTCGGCGCGAACTCCTGTTCGACCGGGTCCGAGCGACCCGATCCCACCATGCTCTAGCGAAGCCCGTGCTGCACCGCAATCGGCCGATCGGCGAAGGCGATCAGTCGCGCCGGCGCGGCTCGAGGTGTCCGGCGAGCGCCAAGAGCCCGATGATCAGCCAGGCCGAGATCATGGTCGAGCCGCCGGTCGGCGCCGCATAGGGGAAGAGCCGATGGCCCTGGAGCGTGAGAAGGGTCACGTCGGTACCGAAAAGCGCCGCGCCGAGGCCGAGCGCCGCCGAAGCCGCCGCCAGTGTCCACCGCTCGCCCGAGCGCGCCACCAGCGCCGCGAGCCCGGTCAGCGCGGCGGCGTGCACCATCAGGACCTCCGCCGCCTTCTCCAGTGCCGCGCCGCCGGTGACGTGCGCCGCGATCGCCGCATCGGCGACACCGAAGGCGCCGAGCAGCGCCGCGAGAACCACGAGGAGGGACGAAGGACGCATGGTGGAGGCCTCATCGGAGGGGTTCGGAAATCGGCGGAAGCGGCCGCATCAGGCCGGCGACCAGCCGACGGTCTCGCCACCGAAGAGCGTGACGATCTCGCCCTCGCCCTCGACTTCGACCGCCACCGGCACCGGATGCGGCCGCTCGACCCAGGTGACCCGCTCCTCGTTGGACGCCAGCCCGTAGAAGGCCGGCCCGTTGAGCGAGGCGAAGGCCTCGAAGCGATCGAGCGCACCTTCCGCGGCGAAGACGTCGAGATAGGCCTCGATCGCCGTCGGGGCGGAGAACACCCCGGCGCAGCCGCAGGCGGCTTCCTTCAGGTGGCGCATGTGCGGCGCCGTGTCGGTGCCGAGGAAGAAGCAGGCTTCGCCGCCGGTGGCCGCCTCGCGCAGCGCCCGCTTGTGGGTGGAGCGCTTGAGGATGGGAAGGCAGTACATGTGCGGCCGGATGCCGCCGCGGAAGATCTCGTTGCGGTCGAAGAGCAGATGCTGCGGCGTCATCGTGCCGGCCATGCGGGAGGCGTTCTCCCGCACGATCGCCACCCCCTCGGCCGTGGTCACGTGTTCGAGCACGATCCTGAGGCCGGGGAAATCGGCGAGCACGGGCACCAGCACCTCCTCGACGAAGCGCGCCTCGCGATCGAAGACGTCGACGTCGGCGCGCGTCACCTCGCCGTGGACGAGAAGCGGCATGCCCGCCTTCTCCATCGCCGCCAGCACCGGCGCCACCGCCGCGATCGAGGTGACCCCGAACTGGGAATTGGTGGTGGCGTGCGCCGGATAGAGCTTGACCGCGGTCAGCACGCCGTCGCGGAAGCCGGCGACGAGGTCGGCCGGGTCGGTGCCGTCGGTGAGATAGGCGGTCATCAGCGGGGTGAAACTCACCCCCTCCGGCACCGCGGCGAGGATGCGCTCGCGATAGGCGGCCGCGAGCGCCGTCGTCGTCACCGGTGGTGTCAGGTTGGGCATGACGATCGCCCGGCCGAAGGCCCGCGCCGTGTGCGGCACCACCGCCCGCATCGCCGCCCCGTCACGGAAGTGCACGTGCCAGTCGTCCGGGCGGCGGAAGGTGATCGTGCGCATGGAGGACCTCTTCGAACGCATGGCGGCGTGACGGAGGCGGACCGGCCCAAGTCGGTGCGGACCCCGGTCGCGGCGGCTCGCCTCAAGGGCTAAGCACGCGTCGCGGCTTCGATCAAGAGACCATTCGGCGCAGCCCACGCGATCCAAGGTCTTGAAAAGAAAAAAGGCCGCCTGACGGCGGCCCAAGTCTAGGGAGGAAACGCCCAAGGAGGGCAGTGAGACGGCCGAACGGGCCGTGTCACCGACGCAAATCTAATCCCTTCGATTCGGCACTGCAATATGGTGCGAATGATGGGACAGCCATGCAAATTCGCATGGCTGTCCCATCCCTGCGCGACCCCGCCCGACCCCGGCGACACTCCGCCGCGGCCTGCGACGACCGGTCACAAGACCTTGCCGGGATTGAGGATCCCCTTGGGGTCGAGGGTCGCCTTGATCGCCCGCATGGTGGCCAGCGCCACCGGGTCCTTGACCTCGGCCAGCGCATGCTTCTTCAACCTGCCGATGCCGTGTTCGGCCGACACCGACCCGCCGTGCGCCAGCACCACGGCGTGGACGCGATCGTTGAGTTCGTCCCACTTCGCCAGGTACTCCGCCTTGTCTGCCCCGACCGGCTGGGAGAAGTTGAAGTGGATGTTGCCGTCGCCGAGATGGCCGAAGGGCACCGGCCGGATCCCCGGAATGAAGGCCTCGGCGACGCGGATGCCCTCTTCGATCACCTCCGGCACCGAGGCGATCGGCACCGAGACGTCGTGCTTGATCGACCCGCCCTCGATGCCCTGCACCTCCGACATGCCCTCGCGGATGCGCCACAGCGCCGCCCGCTGGTCGAGCGAGCCGGCGATCACCGCGTCGTCGACCTCCCCCGCCTCCATCGCCTCGCCGAGCATGGCCTCGAAGGCCTCCTCGACACCCGCCTCGCTCGCCGAGGAGACCTCGATCAGCACGTACCAGGGGTGTCGGTCGGCGATCGGGTCGCGCGCTCCCGGAAGGTGTGCGACCACCAGATCGAGCCCGAAGCGCGGCATGAACTCGAATCCGGTGAGGGCCGGACCGAAGGCCCTCTTGGCCCGGCCGAGCAGCGCCACCGCGGCGGCCGGCGAGCCCACCGCGACGAAGGCGGTCGACTGCGATCTCGGCCGCGGCCAGAGCTTCAGCACCGCGGCGGTGATGATGCCGAGTGTGCCCTCGGAGCCCATGAACAGGTGCTTGAGGTCGTAGCCGGTGTTGTCCTTGCGCAGTTTGCCGAGCCCGTTCAGCACCCGGCCGTCGGCCAGCACCACCTCGAGCCCGAGCACCAGATCACGGGCGTTTCCGTAGGCGATCACCTGGGTTCCGCCGGCATTGGTCGCGAGGTTTCCACCGATCGTACAGGAGCCTTCCGCCGCCAGCGACAACGGGAACAGCCGATCGACCGCTTCCGCCGCCTCCTGGGCGCCGAGAAGCGTCACGCCGGCCTCGACCGTCATCGTGTCGGTGACCGGATCGACCTCGCGGATCCGATCGAGTCGCTTCAGCGACAGCACGATCTCGTCGCCCGCCTCCGACGGCGTCTGCCCGCCGACGAGGCCGGTGTTGCCGCCCTGCGGCACGACCCGGATCCCGAACTCGTGCGCCAGCGCCATGACCGCCGCCACTTCCGCCGTCGTCTTCGGTCGGACCACCGCCGGGGTGGCGCCGTGATAGAGACCGCGCAGCTCGACGAGATGCGGTTCCACGTCGAAGGGCTCGGTGAGCACGTCCGCCGGCCCGACGATGGCACCGAGGCGCTCGATGAGGTCGGGCAGAGGAAGCGGCAGGTCGGCGGCGGTCATCGGATCCCTCGGGAGCTGAGCACGGGCGCCCATAGATAGGGCGTGGACGCCGCCGCGGGCAACCCGCGCGGCACTCCGACTTGTGTCCGACGCCGTCACCGCCGGCGAAGGCGTCGCGCCGCCCGAGGGCCGGTCTTCATTCCGCCGGCGCGGCGACCGGCCGTGCCCCGCGGCGGCGAGCCGCCCAATTCGCCAACCGGTCCATCAGCAGATAGATCGCCGGTGTGGTGTAGAGGGTCAGCACCTGCGAGACGACGAGACCGCCGACGATGGTGACGCCGAGCGGCCGGCGCATCTCCGCTCCCGCCCCGCTCGCCAGCACCAGCGGCAGCGCCCCGAGCAGCGCGGCGAGCGTCGTCATCAGGATCGGCCGGAAACGCTCGACCGCCGCCACCCGCACCGCCTCGGCCGGGGCGAGACCGTGATCGCGCGTCGCCATCAGGGCGAAGTCGACCAGGAGGATGCCGTTCTTCTTGACGATGCCGATGAGCAGGATGATGCCGATCAACCCGACGAGATCGAGCTGCATGCCGAAGCCCTTGAGCGCGATCAGCGCCCCGAGCCCGGCCGGCGGCAGCGTCGAGATGATGGTCAGCGGGTGGATCAGGCTCTCGTAGAGCACGCCGAGGATGACGTAGACGGCGAACAGCGCCGTCACCACCAGCACCCAGGTGTTTCCGGACGACTTGGCGAACTCCTTGGCGTCGCCCGCGAAATCGGCGTGGAGCGTATCCGGCGGATGCAGCTCCGCGAAAGCGGCGCGCACCTTCGCGGTCGCCTCGTCGAGGGTGACGCCCGGCGCCGCGTCGAAGGTCACCGTCACGGACGGGAACTGCTTCTGATGGTTCACCGAGAGCGGCGCCGTCCGACGTTCGACCCGCGCCACCGCCGCCAGCGGCACCTGCCGCCCGCCGGACGCGGTGACCCACAAGCCCTCGATGTCGGAGGGGTCGCGCGCCCTTTCCCCCTCCACCTCGAGCACCACGCGGTACTGGTTGCGCGAGCCGTGGATGATCGAGATCAACCGCTGCGCATAGGCGTTGGCCAGCGCCGTGTCGACGTCGCGCACCGCGACCCCGAGGCGCGCCGCCGCCATGCGGTCGATCACCACTTCGGCCTGGAGCCCGGCGGTCATGCGGTCGCTCGACACGTCGATGATCTCCGGCACCTTCTTCAACGCATCGACGACCTTGGGCGCCCAGAGGACCAACTCGTCGAAATCGGGGTCCCAGAGGGTGAACTGATAGGGCGACTTGCCGACCCGCCCGCCGATGTGGAGGTCCTGCATCGGGATCATGAAGACCCGGATGCCGGCGACCACCTCGAGCGACTTCCTGAGCCGCGCCATCACCCTGCGCGACGGCTCGCCCCCCTCCTTCACCGTCTTCAGCGACATGAAGATACGGCCGTTGTTGACCGCACCCATGCCGCCGCCGACCGACGAAGCGACGCCCTTGACCATCGGATCGGCGCGCACCACCTCGGTCGCCCGCTTCTGCAGGTCGACCATCGCCGGAAAGGACACGTCGGGGGAGGCCTCGGTGTAACCGAGCACCAGGCTGGTGTCGTCCTGCGGCACGAAACCCTTGGGCACGGCGACGAAGAGCCACGCCGTCGCCACCACGGTCGAACTCGCCAGCCCCAGCATCCACCAGGGATGGCGCAACGTGACGTCGAGCGTGCGCCCATAGGCGGTCGCGACCCGGCCCAGCACCCGATCGGACGTCAGCTCCGCCCATGTCGGCGGCCCCGGCCGGATGAATCGGCCGCAGATCATCGGCGTGACGGTGAGCGACATCACGGTCGACACCAGGATGGCGAAGGTCATGGTGAAGGAGAATTCGGCGAAGAACTTGCCGATCATCCCGCCGGTGAACATCAGCGGGATGAAAGCGGCGATCAGCGACAGTCCGATCGCCACCACCGTGAAACCGATCTGCCGCGCCCCGACGAAGGCCGCGGTGAGCGGCGTGTCGCCCGCCACCCTGCGGCGATGGATGTTCTCGATCATCACGATGGCGTCGTCGACGACGAAACCGACCGCGATGGTCAGCGCCATCAGCGACAGATTGTCGATCGAAAAGCCGGCCACCCACATCGCGGCGAAGGTTCCGGCGAGCGCCAGCGGCACGGTGATCCCGGCGGCGAAGGTCGACATCGCCCGTCCGAGGAAGACGATCACCACCATCATCACCAGACCGATCGACACGAACAGGGTGTTGCGCGTGTCGGCCACCGAAGCCCGAATGGTGACGGTTCGGTCGTTGACCACCGAGAAGGTCAGCTCCGCCGGAACCCAGCGCTTCAGATCGGGGATCAGCGCCCTCACGGCGTCGACCGTCTCGATGACGTTGGCGTCGACCTGTTTGGTGATGTTGAGGATCACCGCCGACTTGCCGTTGTACCAGCCGGCCGAGCGGGTGTTGCGCACCCCGGCGGAGACCTCGGCGACGTCGCCCACCCGCACGATCGCCCCGCCCGAGGCCTTGACGACGATGCGCGCATAATCCTCCGGTCGGGTGAGTGCTCCGCTCGTCGACAGGGTCTCGACGATCGCGTCACCCTGGATCGCGCCGACCGCGCCGCGCACGTTGGCGCCGGCGATCGCCTTGCGCAGATCGTCGAGGCCGATGCCGGCGGCGGCGAGCCGGGCGGGGTCGATCCTGACCCGGATCGCCGGTTGATCGCCGCCGGTGACCGTCACGTCGGCGACCCCCTTCACCTGCGCCAACCGCTGGACGATCACCGTGTCGGCGATGTCGTAGATCTCCGAGACCGACATGGTCTCCGAGGTCAGTGCCAAGATCAGCACCGGCATTCCCGCCGGATTGAACTTGCGCAGCGACGGCGCGGTGGTCAGGTCGGAGGGCAGGTCGGTCGCCGCGGCGTTGATCGCCGCCTGCACGTCGCGCGCCGCCTTGTCGACCTTGCGCGACGGGTCGAACTGCACCGTGATGCTGGTCGCCCCGAGCAGCGAATTGGAGGTGATCTCCGACACCCCGGCGATGGCCCCGAGGTGACGTTCGAGCGGCGCGGCGACGCTCGCCGCCATGGTCTGCGGATCCGCTCCCGGACGGCTCGCCGAAACGCGGATGGTCGGGAAATCGATCGACGGCAGGCTCGCCACCGGAAGCTGGAAATAGGCGACCATTCCGGCCAGGAACAGTCCGACGGCGAGGAGGATGGTCCCCACCGGGCGTCGGATGAAGGGACCGGAGATGTCGATCATTCGCCCGCCCTCCCCGCCTCCGCCGCATCGGCGTCGATCGCCAGCTTCGCCCCGCCGCGCAGCCGCGCCGCGCCGCGCTCGATGGCGAGATAGACGACCGGTGTGGTGTAGAGGGTGAGCAACTGGGAGAGCAGCAGCCCGCCGACGATGGTGACGCCGAGCGGGATGCGCAGTTCGGCGCCCGGCCCGTGGGCGAGCGCCAGCGGCACCGCGCCGAGGAGCGCGGCCAGCGTCGTCATCATGATCGGCCGGAAACGCCTGTGGCAGGCCTCGACGATCGCCGCCTCGGGCCCGAGCCCGCGCGTCCGCTCCGCCATGATGGCGAAGTCGATCATCATGATGGCGTTCTTCTTGACGATGCCCATCAGCAGCACGATGCCGATCAGCGCCACGATCGACAGTTCGAGCCCGGTGAGCGTCAGCGCGATCAACGCCCCGACGCCGGCCGAGGGCAGCGTCGTCAGGATGGTGAAGGGATGGGCGAAGCTCTCGTAGAGCACGCCCAGCACCACGTAGATGGTGACGATCGCCGCCAGGATCAGCCACGGCTGCGAGGCGAGCGAACGGGCGAACTCCGCCGCGTCGGCGTCCGGCTGGCCGATCACCGCGTCCGAGATGCCGATCTCTCGGCGTACCGTCTCGATCGCCCCGAGCGCCTGCTCCAGCGACACGTCCTCGGCGGTGTCGAAGGAAAGCGTCGCCGCCGGGAACTGATCGGACCGGGTGACCGACAACGGAGCCGTCCGCCGCGTGATGGTGGCGAAGGAGGACAGCGGTACCGGCACGCCGCCGGTGCCGGCCACGTGCAACCGGTTCATCGCCGTGACGTCGCGCGCCTGTTTCGGATCGACCTCGAGCACCACCCGGTATTGGTTCGACTGGGCGTAGATGGTCGAGATCTGGCGTTGCGAGAAGGCGTTCGACAGCATGTCGTCGATCGCCTGCACCGAGACGCCGAAGCGCCCGGCGCGATCGCGGTCGATCTCGACGTGGGCGCGCAATCCGCCTTCCTGAATCTCCAACGCCACGTGGCGGAACTCGGGCCGCGCCGCCAGCGCCGCGGTCAGCGTTCGGCCGCCGTCCGTGATCAGCCGCCCGTCGGTGCCGGTCAGCGTGTACTGGTACTGCGAGCGCGAGGTGCGGGTGCCGATCCGCACGTCCTGCACCGGCTGGACGAAGACCGTCGCCCCCGGCACCGCCGCGCCGAGCCGACGCAACCGCTCCGCGATCGCCGCGGCATCGGCCGTGCGGCTCTCCCGCGGCTTCAGATCGACCGTCAGGCGAGCCGTGTTGCCGGTGGCGTTGAGCGAGCCGACGCCGAGTACCGAGATCACACCGGCGACGTCCGGATCGGTCTCGAAGGCCCGCGCCACCCGGTCCTGCAATCGGACCATCTCGGCGAAGGACGACTGTGGCGCCCCGTCGAGCACCACCGAGACGAGGCCGGTGTCCTGCTTCGGCAGGAAGCCCTTCGGCGCCGACACGTAGAGCCAGCCGGTCAGCACCAGCGTCGCGGCCGTGACGACGAGCACCAGCCCCTGCCGCCCGAGCGCCCAGGCGAGCGAGCGCTCGTAGCCGCGCGCCATCGCCGTGATCGGCCATTCGAAGGCGGCGAGGAGCCGGCCGAGAAGGGACTTCGGGTCGTGATGCTCCTCGCCGCGCAGGAGCCGCCCGCACATCATCGGCGTCAGCGTCAGCGACACCACCGCCGACACCACGACCGCGATCGACAGCGTCAGCGCGAACTCGCGGAACATCCGGCCGACGAGCCCGGTCATGAACAGGAGCGGGATGAAGACCGCGATCAACGACAGGGTGAGCGAGATGACGGTGAAACCGATCTCGGCCGCGCCCTCGCGCGCCGCCTCGAGCGGTGAGAGGCCACCCTCCTGCCGGCGCACGATGTTCTCGATCATCACGATCGCGTCGTCGACGACGAAACCGGTGCCGATGGTCAGCGCCATCAGCGACAGATTGTCGAGACTGAAGCCGACCGCCCACATCACCGCGAAGGTGGCGACGATGGAGAGCGGCAGGGTCACGCCGGCGATGATCGTCGCCCGCGCCGAACGCAGGAAGACCAACACCACCATCACCACCAGCGCCGCCGACAGCACCAGGGTGAACTGCACCTCGGCGATCGAGGCACGGATGATGTCGGTGCGGTCGTGGACCACCCGGAGCGTCACGCCGGCCGGCATCGAGCGCTGCAACCGCGGCACCTCCGCCATCAGCCGGCCGACCGTCTCGACGATGTTGGCGCCCGGCTGCTTCTGGACGTCGAGGATCACCGCCGGCGCGCCGCGATACCAGCCGCCGACATGGGTGTCCTCGAGCCCCTCGACCGCCTCCGCCACGTCGCCGAGCAACACCGTGTTGCCGTTCTTCTTGGCGACCACCAGCTTGGTGAAGCCTTCGACCGCGGCGATCTGATCGTTGGCGCCGATCGTGTAGGACTGGGTCGGCCCGTCGAGCGCTCCCTTGGAGCCGGCGACGTTGCCGGCGACGATCGCCGTCCTGATGTCCTCGAGACCGAGCCCGTAGGCGGCGAGCCGCATCGGATCGGCCTTGATCCGGATCGCCGGACGCACGCCGCCGGCCAGCGACACCCGCCCGACACCGGAGACCTCCGACAGTCGCGGCGTGATCAGCGTGTCGCCGAGATCGGAGAGCACTCGCAGCGGTGCCGTGTCGGAGGAGAGCGCCAGGGTGAGGATCGGCGTGTCGGCCGGATTGACCTTCGAATAGACCGGCGGATAGGGCAGGCTCGACGGCAGGGTCGATCCGGCGGCGTTGATCGCCGCCTGCACGTCCTGAGCCGCCGCGTCGATGTCGCGGTCGAGGGCGAACTGCAGGGTGATGCGGCTGAGCCCGTAGGAGCTCTCCGAGGTCATCGAGGTCAGCGACGGGATCTGCCCGAACTGCCGCTCGAGCGGCGCCGTGACGATGTCGGCGATGGTCTCCGGGTTGCCGCCGGGCAGGCGCGTGGTGATCTGCAGCGTCGGGAAGTCGACCTGCGGCAATGACGACACCGGCAGCCGCAGGAAGCCCATCACACCGAGGATCAGCACCGCCACCGCGATCAGCGACGTGGCGATCGGCCGGTCGATGAAGGGCCGCGAGACGCTCATGGCCGTGCGCCCGGTCGCGAGCCCCCGCCGTCACCCGCGGCGCCGTCGCCCTGCGGCCGCCGCCGACCCTCGCCGCCGCCGCTTCCCGGTCCGCGTCGTTCGCCCGGTCGCGTCGCGGTCGCATCGGGCGAAGCCGGAGCCGCCGCCGCTCCCGCCGCCGGCGTCGGCTTGACCTTGGCGCCGTCGGTCAGGCGGGTGAAACCGGTGGTCACCACCGTGTCGCCGACCGCGACACCAGAGGCGATCACGGCGCGATGTTCGTCCTGACGGACGATCGTCACCGACCGCCGCGCCACCTTGTCCTCGCCGCCGACGACATAGACGAAGGCGCCTTCGGAACCGCGTTGCACCGCCGCCGTCGGCACCACCGTCGCCCGTCGCAACGTGTCGACCAACACCCGCACGTCGACGAACTGCCCCGGCCACAACCGCGTCTCGGCGTTGGGCAGGGTCGCCTTGATCTTCACGGTGCCGGTGGTGCTGTCGACCAGATTGTCGATGACCTCGACCTGACCGCGATCGAGCACGGTGCGGGTTTCGCCGCCGATCACCTCCACCGGCACCCCGCCACGGGCCTGCGCCGCCAAGAGCGCCGGCAACTGTTGTTGCGGCAGGGTGAAGGTGACCGAGATCGGCCGGATCTTGGCGATCGAGACGATGCCCGTGGTGTCGGAAGCGCGCACCAGCGTACCCACCTCGACCGTGCGGATGCCGGTTCGCCCCGAGATCGGAGCGCGGATCGTGGTGTTGTCGAGATCGATCTTCGCCGCGTCGATGATGCCCTGATCGATCTTCAGCTGCGCCTCGAGCTTGGCGACCGTGGCGCGTTGGGTGTCGGCCTGCTGGCGCGAGCCCGACTCCGACCGGGCCAAGCGCTCGTAGCGATCGAGATCGATGCGGGCGTTGCGCAATTCGGCCTCGTCCTGCTCGCGCCGCGCCACCGCTTGATCATGGACCGCCTTGTAGCTCGCCGGATCGATGCGGACGATCACCGCCCCGGCCTCGACGTCCTCGCCCTCGCGGAAGCCGATCTCGACGACTCGGCCTTCGACCTGGGCGCGGACGGTCACCTGGGCGAAAGCCTGTACGGTGCCGATGCCTTCGAAGAACACCGGCACGTCTTCGTGCGTCACCGCCGCCACCATCACCGGCGTCGGGCCATCGGCCGGCCCCATCCCGCCGGGCCGCCGCCCGCCACCCGGACCTCCGCCACCACCCGGCCCCCCGCCCCCACCCGGGCCGAGACCGACGCCGGGGCCGGGACCCGAGGCGGCGGACGCCGCCGGTTTCGTCTCCCCCGAGAGCTGCGGCAGCCATCCGCGCTGCCAAGCGACGGCCCCGGCCACCGCCGCGACCGCCAAGAGGAGAAGGAGGATGCGTGTCTTGCTCATCTGGGTTCCGTTCCGCCGAGTCTCATCGGCTCGCCCGCCGCCACCCGCGCCACCGCTCCGGATGCCGCCGCGCCCGAGGGCTTCGTCCAGCCGCCGCCGAGCGCCGCGACCAGGGCGACCGCCGCGCGGTAACGGGCGAGCCGCGCCGCCACCAGCGTCTCCTGTGCCTGGAAGAGCGTGCGCTGGGCGTCGAGCACCGTGGTGATCGGGATCGTGCCCTCCGAGAGGCGTTCCTCGGTGAGCCGTTGCGTTCGCCGCGCCGCTTCCACCACCGCCGTCTGCAACATCTCGCGCCGCCGGTTGCGATCGACCGCCACCAGGGCGTTCTCGACGTCGGCGAGCGCCTCGTGCACCGTCTTGCGATAGGCGGCGACGAGTTCGGCGTGCTGCGCCCGGGAGAGCGCCAGACGCCCTTCCCGCGCCCCGCCGTCGAAGATCGCTTCGGTGACGCCCGCCGCGATCGACCCGGCGAAGGCATCGGGGCGCAACAGGTTCTTCAAGAAGGCGGAAGAGAGCCCGGCCGACCCGGTCAACGACACCTCCGGCAGGAAGGCCGCGCGTGCCGCCTCGACGTTCGCCGCCGCCGCCGTCAGGCGCAGCTCCGCCGCGGCCACGTCCGGCCGCCGCACCAGGAGCCGCGACGGCAATCCCGGTGCCACCGCCGGCAGCCGCAATCGCCCGAGGCCGCCGCCGCGCAGTGTCGCCGCCTCGGGCGCTCGGCCGGTCAGCACCACCACCGCGTTGCGCATCTGGGCGAGCGTGATCTCGAGATCGGGGATCGCCGCCCGCTGGGTGGCGAGCACGCCTTCCTGCTGGGCGAGATCGAGCGCCGTCACCGTGCCGACGTCGAAGCGTCGGCGGATGGCCGCGAAGGTCCGCTCGGCGATGGCCACGTTCTCCCGGGCGAGCCGCAGACGGTCCTCTGCCGCCGCCGCCTGGAGATGGGCGTCGACCAGCGCGGTCGACGTCGCCAGCCGCACCGCGTCGAGATCGATGCGCGCCGCCTCGAGGGAAGCCTCGCCCGCCGCCACGCTCGCCCGCGTACGGCCCCACAGGTCGAGCGCCCACGACGCCCCGAGCCCGAGCTGGAAGGAGTTTCCGACCCGCGACTTGAACGGCGGCGTCGCACTCGAATTGGTTCCCGGCGACACCGAATGCGACGCGTCGCCCGAGCCCGAGAGGGACGGAGCGAGGGCCGCCGCCGTGACCGCCAGTTGCGCCTCGGCCTGTTCGATGCGGGCGCGCGCCGCCGCGATGTCGAGATTGTCGAGATCGGCGAGTGCGACGAGGCGCGAGAGCTCCGCCGAACCGAAGCCGGCGACCCAGTCGGCGGTCAATTCCGCCGCGGAGGCCTTCGGCGCCGCCCGCCAGTGCGCCGGCATCTCGGCACCGACGTCCGGCGCCACCACCGCCTCACCGCATCCGGCGAGCAGTCCCGCCGTGACGACGCACGCCCCGATGCGCCACCGCCGCCGCGGTCGGCCGGTCGTCACGGGACGGGAACTCGAGCTGCGCATACGCCGATCACCCCGGGGTGGGAAGGCCGGAGACGGGCCGCGACACCCGGTCTCCCGCCCGCCGTCCGTCGCCCCGTACGGCCCCACCGAGGCGGTCGAACGGTTCGCGGAAACCGCCGGACGTTACCCGAGATCCCCAAGTGCGGCCAAATGAATTTCCCTTCATGTGGAGCGCCGCCGGCCGCGGCCGCGAAGCGCGCGCCGGCCGCCGACCCGCATCCGATGGCGGTGCGCCGATCACCGGCTCGACCATGCCGGTGACGTCATGTCGATGACGTCACCGGCACTTCGAAGTCCATCCACCTCGCACCCACGGGAGAAATACCGGATCGCCGCTGTCGAACGGCGCGGTCGATCGCCCGGCCCCCGCCGTTCTTCTTCCGCCGGCCGGGACGCGACTTCTCGCCGCCTTCGACGACTGGACTACGACCAATTGCGGCGGCGATCTCGACCAAAGTCTGTCGTGGTGCGTGTGGACGCCGCCGCCGGTTGTCGCATAATGCCGTCCGAAAATTCCGGAGGCTCCCACACCCTCTTCCACGGACGGGGGGCGGGGGTCGTTTCCGGTGAGGAACAGTACCGAGGGAGGAAGTCCATGTCCGATAACGTGTACCCCGTGCCGGCGGAGATCGCTGCCAACGCGCTCGTCGACGACGCCAAGTACAAGGCGATGTACGAGCAGTCGGTCAAGGACCCGAACGGTTTCTGGGGTGAGCAGGCCAAGCGGATCGACTGGTTCAAGCCCTTCACCAAAGTGAAGAACACCTCCTATGACACGCACAACGTGTCGATCAAGTGGTTCGAGGACGGCGAACTCAACGTCTCCTACAACTGCGTCGACCGTCATGCCGCCGCCACGCCGGACAAGGTCGCGATCATCTGGGAAGGCGACAACCCGGCCGAAGACAAGAAGATCACCTACGCCGAGCTCAAGGACGAGGTCTCGCGCTTCGCCAACGTGCTCAAGGCCCACGGTGTCCAGAAGGGCGACCGCGTCACCATCTACCTGCCGATGATCCCGGAAGCGGCCTACGCGATGCTCGCCTGCGCCCGCGTCGGCGCCATCCATTCGATCGTCTTCGGCGGCTTCTCCCCGGACAGCCTCGCCGGCCGCATCGAGGACTGCGACTCCTCCGTCGTCATCACCGCCGACGAGGGTCTGCGCGGCGGCCGCAAGGTCCCGCTCAAGGCCAACGTCGACGCCGCCGTCGCCAACCTCCCCAGCGTCAAGTCGGTTCTCGTCGTCCGCCGCACCGGTGGCGACGTCACCATGGCCGCCGGCCGCGACTTCTACTACGACGAGGAAGCCGCCAAGGTCTCCGCCGACTGCCCGCCGGAGCACATGAACGCGGAAGATCCGCTGTTCATCCTCTACACCTCGGGCTCGACCGGCAAGCCGAAGGGCGTGCAGCACTGCACCGGCGGCTATCTCGTCTACGCCTCGATCACCCACCAGTATGTGTTCGACTATCACCCCGGTGAGATCTACTGGTGCACCGCGGACGTGGGTTGGGTCACCGGCCACAGCTACATCGTCTACGGCCCGCTCGCCAACGGCGCGACGTCGCTGATGTTCGAGGGCATCCCGACCTACCCGACCCCCGCCCGCTTCTGGAACGTCGTCGACAAGCACAAGGTCAACATCTTCTACACCGCCCCGACCGCCATCCGCTCGCTGATGGGCGCCGGCGAGGCCCTGGTGAAGTCGACCTCGCGCGCCTCGTTGCGCATCCTCGGGTCGGTCGGCGAGCCGATCAATCCGGAAGCCTGGATCTGGTATCACAAGGTGGTCGGCGACGAGCGCTGCCCGATCGTCGACACCTGGTGGCAGACCGAGACCGGCGGCATCCTGATCACCCCGCTGCCGGGCGCGACCTTCCTGAAGCCGGGCTCGGCCACCCGTCCGTTCTTCGGCGTGCAGCCGGCGGTCGTCGACGCCGAGGGCAAGATCCTCGAGGGCGTGACCGAGGGCAACCTCGTCATCACGGACAGCTGGCCGGGCCAGATGCGCACCGTCTACGGCGATCACGAGCGCTTCGTGCAGACCTACTTCTCGACCTACAAGGGCATGTACTTCACCGGCGATGGCTGCCGCCGCGACGCCGACGGCTACTATTGGATCACCGGCCGCGTCGACGACGTGATCAACGTCTCCGGTCACCGCATGGGCACGGCGGAAGTCGAGTCGGCGCTGGTCGCCCACCCGAAGGTCGCCGAGGCCGCGGTCGTCGGCTACCCGCACGATCTCAAGGGCCAGGGCATCTACGCCTACGTCACCCTGATGACCGGCGAAGAGCCGACCGAAGCGTTGCGCAAGGAACTTGTGGCCTGGGTGCGCAAGGAGATCGGTCCGATCGCCTCGCCCGACCTGATCCAGTTCTCGCCCGGCCTGCCGAAGACCCGCTCGGGCAAGATCATGCGCCGCATCCTGCGCAAGATCGCCGAGGACTCGTTCGACAGCCTGGGCGACACCTCGACGCTCGCCGATCCGACCGTCGTCGACGATCTGATCGAGAACCGTCAGAACCGCCACTGAAGACGCGGAACGACGGGCCCCGTTCACGGGGAGGAAAGCGGAGGCCCCGGGGAGCGATCCCCGGGGCCTTTCGTTTCAGCCGCACTTGAATGAAGGCGACGGTGGACCGGCCTCAGCCGGTGCCGCACACCTCGCGCACCACGCCGCGCAGCCAGCGGTGTGCCGGATCGGCGTCGAGCCGCGGATGCCACATCAACGAGATCGCCAGTTCCGGGAAATCGACCGGAAGGGCGAAGCTCACCAGCCCGTCGCGCAGCCGACCGGCGTCGTCGCCGGCCGCCTCGTCGATCGCTTCGGCTCGACCGTGACGGTCGTCGCGGGAACGACGACGATAGTCGCCGCCGCCCTCGCCCTGCTGCCGAACCTCCTCGGGATCGCCGGCTACGTCGCGGCGCTCCTCGTCCTCACTCCCGGCTACCAACTGTTCCAAGCGGCCAACACCACCGCCGTGATGACGGACGTCGCCGCCGACCGGCGCGGCGCCGTCTCCGGTCTCTTCGGGCTCGCCCGCTATCTCGGCCTCGTCTCGGGCGCCGCCATCATGGGCACGGTCTTCTCGGCTCGCCGTCGGCGGCGTCGATCCGGCCTCGGCGTCCCCGGAGGCCGTGGCGCGCGGCCTCGCCGTCACCTTCGCCGTCGCGGCCACCCTGCTCGTCGCCACCCTCGTGATGATCGTCGCCGACCGCCGACGCCCGCGCGCCGAGCTGAGGCGAAAGTAACGCCCCGTCAAGCATCCTCGTGAACCGGAAGAAAACCACGTCTCCTAGCGATATCTAGAGGTTTCCGAGTCATTCTCTCCGCCGATAGACAATTCCCATCGTCAGTCGGGAGTATCGCGCATGGGGAAACTGGGGAAATACGTGACGGCCGCGGGGCTGGCCACGGCGATCATGACCATCGCCGGGCTCGGTCAGGCCTCCGCCCGTGAACTGGTTCCGGTGGACGGCGGCTTCAGTGCCGGCACCATCGTGGTGAAGACCTCGGAGCGCAAGCTCTACTACGTGCTCGGCGACGGCCGGGCGATCCGCTATCCCGTCGCCGTCGGCCGGCCGGGCAAGGAATGGGCGGGCTCGACCCATGTCGCCCGCAAGGAGGTCAACCCGACCTGGCAGCCGCCGGAGGAGGTGCGCCGCGACAAGCCGAGCCTGCCCCATCTGGTGCCGCCCGGTCCGTCGAACCCGCTCGGGCCGCGCGCCATGGTGCTCGCCCACGGTCAATATGCCATCCACGGCACCAACCGGCGCGACTCGATCGGCACGCGGGCGAGCTACGGCTGCATCCGCATGTTCAACGAGGACGTGGTCGAACTCTTCGAGCGCGTCGGCGTCGGCACTCCGGTGGTGGTGCAACGCTGAGCGGCGCCGTTCGTCGCAGCCTTTCGCGGCCGGCCTTCGGGCCGGTCGTCGCACGTCGGCGCGCACGTCGCCGTCGCGCGATATTCCCGATACCGCCGTCGCCGACCTCGGCCTATTCTGCTCGGCGAAGCAGGCGACCCGAACGGGAGGAAAGCGACATGCGGAAGGCTCCGAGATCCGTCCCGTTGCGATCGGCCGTCGTGCTGACGATCGGCCTCGCCCTCGGCGGCATCGCCGCCGCCGCCCCGCCCGTCCCCGCCGATTCGGCCAAGGGCCGGCGCCTGTCGGAGCGCTGGTGCGCCACCTGCCACCTCGTCACCGCCGAACAGAAGACCGCCTCCGCCGACGCGCCGTCCTTCCACGCCCTGGCGAGCGCGCCGGGTAAGACCGAGGACGTCATCGCCGACTTCCTCACCCTGCCCGGCACCACCCACTCCCGCATGCCGGACTTGGCGCTCTCCCGCGTCGAGATCGACGACATCGCCGCCTACATCGCCTCGCTGAAGAAGTGAGGCCTCCCTTGCGCCACCGCCGCCCGCACCCCATCCTCTCGATCATGAGGAGCGGGCGATGAACAGGCGCGACGAGATCGAGGCGGAACGCAAGCGGGCGTCGGAAGCGGCGCTCGCCGGCGTGGTGCGCGACTCCGAGGTGGTCGGAACCTCGGCCTTCGCCCGCATGGCCCGTCACACCGGCGAGCGGCTGGAAGCCCATTTCGGCGGCGGCGACGCCGATCCGGACGACCGTGTCGAGGTCTGGGGTCGGCGCATCGGCCGCATCCTCGGCCTGATCTTCGCCGCCGCACTCGTCGTCCATCTCGTCCGCACCTACGTGATCGGCTGAAACCGTGGCCACCGCCACCCCCCGGCCCGACGACTTCCTCGCCCGCCTCGAAGCGGCCATCGCCGCCACCGGCCTCGTCGCCCGCGGCCGGCTCGCGGTCCCCGCCGAGGACGGGCTGCCGCCTCTCCCCGACGGTCGCCCGGCGCGCACCCTCTTCCTCGTCGGCCGGGCCAGTCGGCAGGGCTGGAGTGCTTTCGCCGCCTCGCCAGAATCCCGCGACCGCCGACCCGACCCGCTCGACCGTTGGTCGGTCCGGGTGATCGGCGAGTTGGCCGACCGGTTCGGCGCTGCCGCGCTCTACCCCTTCGCCGGTCCGCCCTGGTGGCCGTTCCAACGCTGGGCGATGCGGGCCGAGCCGGTCTTCCTCTCGCCGCTCGGCCTGTTGGTCCACCCCGTCCACGGCCTCTGGCACGCCTGGCGCGGCGCCCTCGCCTTCGCCGAAGACCTCGGCGAGACGTCGCCCGCGCCGACCGCGGTCTCGCCCTGCACGGCCTGCACCGCACGGCCCTGCCTCACCACCTGCCCGGTCGACGCTTTTTCGGCCGCCGGCTACGACGTCGCCCGTTGCGTCGCCCATCTCGAGAGCCCGCTCGGCGCGCTCTGCCGCACCGACGGCTGCCGCGCCCGCGACGCCTGCCCGATCGGCTGCGGCCGGCGCTATGCCGACGAGGAGATCCGCTTCCTGATGCGCGCCTTCCGCGCCGCCCGTTCGAAGGACACCCGATGACCACGCCCGCGCCGATCGACTGGACCCACGCCGAGGCCCCCGACCTCGATGCCTTCGAGGACCTCGCCCGCACGGCCTATCGCGCCCTGCCGCCGGAGTTCCTGCACTTCACCGGCGAAGTGATGATCGCCATCGCCGATTTCCCCGACGACGAAGTGATCGACGAGATGGAACTCGAGAGCGAGTTCGACCTCCTCGGCCTCTTCCAGGGCACCGGCCTGCCCCATCGCGGCGCCGTGCCCGAGACCGGGCAGGTGCCGAACCGCATCATTCTCTATCGCCGGCCCATCCTCGACTTCTGGGCCGAACACCAAGAGACGCTCGGCGCCATCGTCACCCATGTTCTCATCCACGAGATCGGCCACCACTTCGGCTTCTCGGATGCCGACATGGAGGCGATCGAACGGCTGGCGCGCGACTCGAATTGATCGGGGGAGTCGATTTTCGATGGTTCGGATGCTGAGCCTTCTCCTCGCCGCCGCGCTGCTCACGACCGGATCGACGCTCGCCGCCGAAATCGCGCCGCCGGCGACGCGCTGCGACTTCGGGGCGTGGTCGAAGGATCCCGACCCCGCCGGCCTCAACGTCCGCGCCGCCCCCCGCCGCGACGCGCCCGTCGTCGGCCGCCTGCCGCCGCCGCGCATCGTCGACGGCGAACGCCTGGCGGTCGAGTTCCGCGTCGTCGGCGGCGCCGGGCCCTGGCTCATGATCGAGAACGCCCACCATCCCGACTACGGCAGCCCGACGCGGCGCGTCTTCACCGGCCGCGGCTGGGTCGCCGCCGGCCTCGTCGACGTCGCCCCCATGGACGAGAAGGTCCGCGTCGGACCGACGAGCGACGCCGCCATCGTCGACGAACCGCGCGCCGTCGCCGACCGCACCTACGATTTTCTGGTCGTCGGCCGCATTCTCGGCTGCCGTGGCCGCTGGATAGAGATGGAGGGCGACTTCCGGGTCGACAGGACCCGCCGCGGCCGACCGGTGCGCGGCTGGGTGACCGATCTCTGCGGCAATCAGGTCACCACCTGCAACTGACCGAAAGGCCGCGCCTCATCCCCGAGAAGGGCTTTGTTCGCGGTCGAAAACGCGCTAGAGACGCCCCCGAGACGGTTTTCGGAGAGATCCCATGGACAAGTTCACGACGCTGACCGGAGTGGCCGCGCCCCTGCCGATCGTCAACATCGACACGGACATGATCATTCCCAAGCAGTTCCTGAAGACGATCGAGCGCACCGGTCTCGCCCGCGGCCTGTTCTACGAACTGCGCTTCAACGAGGACGGCTCGGAGAAGCCGGACTTCGTCCTCAACCAGCCGGCCTGGAGAAGCGCGCAGATCATCGTCGCCGGCGACAACTTCGGCTGCGGCTCGTCGCGCGAACACGCCCCTTGGGCGCTGCTCGACTACGGCATCCGCTGCGTCATCTCGACGAGCTTCGCCGACATCTTCTACAACAACTGCTTCAAGAACGGCATCCTGCCGATCCGCGTGTCGCAGGCCGACCTCGACAAGCTGATGGACGACGCCGATCGCGGCTCCAACGCGACGCTGACCGTCGACCTCGCGGCGCAGGAGATCCGCGGCCCCGACGGCGGCGTGGTGACGTTCGACATCGACCCCTTCCGCAAGCACTGCCTGCTCGAAGGCCTCGACGACATCGGCCTCACCCTGCAGAAGGGCGACGCCATCGACGCCTACGAGAAGAGCACGGCCGCCTCCCGCCCCTGGGCTTGACGCGGCCGGCGACCGGCACGAAGATCCCACCCCGTCACGAGGGGGCGGCGAGAGCCGCCCCCTTTCGCTTCCCTGCCGCGCCGCCTCACCGGCCCCGCGCGGATGATCTCGCGACCACCGTCCGGAACCGCCTCATGAACTTCGACGTCTGGCCGATCTTCGTTCCCGCCGCCTTCGCGCTGAACATGTTCCCCGGCCCCAACAACGTGCTGGCCATGACCAACGCCGCGCGCCACGGCTTCGCCACCGCGCTCCTCGCCTCCGCCGGGCGCTTTCCACCCTTCGCCACCTTCGTGCTCGGCGCGGCGGTGGGCCTCGGCGCGGTGCTCGCCGCCTCGGCCGAGCTCTTCGGGCTCCTGAAGATCGTCGGCGCCCTCTATCTCGTCTGGCTCGGCGTCCAGATGATCCGCGCCACCCGGACCGATGCCCCCGAATCCGGCGGCGACGGCCGTCTCGCCACCCTGATCGCCCGCGAGTTCTGGACCGCGGCGACCAACCCCAAGGCGATGCTGGTCTTCACCGCCTTCTTCGCCCCCTTCGTCGATCCTTCGAGGCCGGCCGCCGGCCAGATCCTGGCGCTCGGTTCGGTGGCGCTCGCCCTCGAATTCGTCGCCGTGGCGATCTACGCCTACGCCGGCGGCCACATCGGCCGCTTCACCCGCTCGGCCGGCGCCCTCGTCTGGATCGACCGGGTCTCCGGTGGCGCGCTGATCGCCGCCGGCGTCGCCCTCCTCTTCGCCCGCCGCCCGGCGAGCCTCTGACCGGACCGAAAGGACCCTTCCCATGACCAAGCGCCGCCTGATCTCCACCGGATCGCCCTTCGAGAAGGTCGCCGGCTATTCCCGCGCCGTGGTTCAGGGCGAATGGTGCTGGGTTTCCGGCACCACCGGCTACGACTACGCCGCCATGGCGATGCCGGAGAGCCTCGAAGCCCAGACCCGCAACGCCATGGCGACCATCACCCGGGCGCTGAACGAGGGCGGCTTCCATCTCGCCGACGTGGTGCGCGTCACCTACTACGTCACCGACGCGTCGATGATGGACGTCGTCTTCCCGATCGTCGGCGAGTTCTTCGGCGAGATCCGCCCGGCGGCGACGATGATCGTCTGCGGTCTGGTCAAGCCCGAGATGAAGATCGAGATCGAGGTGACGGCCAAGCGCCTCGAGAAGGATTGAGGCCGTCGTACGAAGCCCCGACCCTCCGCTCGCCGGCTCCATTGTGAAGGCGGGGGCGACCTGCGCCCCCTCCCCCCTCCGGGGGGAGGGGACCGGAAGACGGCGCCTTCGCTCCACTCGGACCGCACCGAGCCGAGGTTCGCAAGACCGCGGTGCATTGCACGCACCGCCGCCCTCACCTCACCGCTTGACGGCGACGAAGAACAGCCGCGGGAAGCGGAACATCACCCGCCCGTCGGCGGTCTCCGGATAGGCGGCGGCGACGCGACCGGTGTAGCGGGCGAGGAATTCGCCGCGCGGCCCCGCGTCGAGCGGATCGAGGAAGGGCTTCAGCCCGGTCGAGCGCAGCATCTCGACGATCTTTCCCGCCCCCGTGAGCGGGTGGACATAGGCCGTCCGCCAGATGTCGACCGACGCGGCGTGTGGAGCGAGCACGTCCCAAGTCTCCTCGAAGGAGAGCAGCGTCGTGCGCGCCCCCGCCGCGTCCGCGAGCGACCCGGCGAACGGTTCCTCCGCCGCCACTTCGCGCATCGACGCATGGCTCGGCTCGTCGAGATTGTCCGGCATCTGCACCGCCAGCACTCCGCCCGGCGCCAGCCACGCCATCAGCTTCGGCAACAACGCCCGATGATCCGGGATCCATTGCAGGGTCGCGTTGGAGAAGACGATATCGACCGGCTCGCGCGGTTCCCACACCGCCCCGTCGGCGATCTCGAAGCGCGCGTCGGGGACCTTGCCCCGCGCCTCGGCGACCATCGCCGGTGAGGTGTCGATGCCGAGCACGTCGGCCCGAGGCCACCGCGCCACCAGCGGCGCCGTCGAGGCGCCGGCCCCGCAGCCGAGATCGACGATGCACCGCGGGTTCTCCAGCGGCACCCGCGCCAGGAGATCATGGACCGGCCGCGCCCGCTCGTCGGCGAAGCGTGCATAGAGTTCGGGGTTCCAGTCGGACATGGCGGCCTCCTCTGCGATCAATCTAGGACGGAGGGGCGGGACGACGCCAGATCCCGTCGTCCGGGGGCCGGGGGAGGCTCGCACCGCTTCGCCACCGGCGGAGGCCTCTGGCCGGTCGATGCGCCGATGCTATTCTCGATGGACGGCCCGGCACCGCCGCGCGCCGACACACGACGTGAAGAGGGGATCACGTTCATGAGTTCCATCGCCCGCGCGCACACGCTCGCCGCTCTCTTCTGGATGCTCACCGGCATGCTCTTCGGTCTGTGGATGGGGGCGGCCGAGAAGCTGCAGTTCCGCCCCTTCCACATCGGCATGATGCTCGGCGGTTTCCTCATGCTCGCCGCGATCGGCACGATCTTCCGCCTGTGGCCGGAGATGGAGCGCTGGCGCTTCGCCCGGCTCCACTTCTGGACGATGGAAATCGGCGTCCTCGGCCTCAACCTCGGCACGCTGGTGCAGAACCTCACCGGCGACATCACGCTGCAGGCGGTCTTCTCCTTCCCGACCATCCTCGGCGCCGGCCTCCTCTTCCACGGTTTCTGGGTGACCGCCGAGCGCGCCTGAGGCGGGCCGGCGGCGTCTCTCGCGACCCCGGTCGCGGACGGGGCGGGCAAGGATTTGCGCCTTGACGCCGGCCGGCGCTGCGGCGACGCTTCTGCGAATGAAATGT
>JAOTSD010000128.1 GCA_030247555.1 Siculibacillus sp.
ACTTTTTCCACCGCGATGGACTATTCTCTTCGGCATCGACCGGAACGCCGAGGCGGTCCGGGAGATCGCAGGGCGATGCCCAACGTGTCCTTCCTCGCTGAACGCAGTCGGTCACCGGGACATGACGGAAGAAGAAACGGATATCCGCACCGAACTGGCCCGCCTGCGCCAGGAGCATCGAGATCTCGATTTCGCCATCGGCGCACTCGCCGACACCGGTCGCGGCGACCACCTCACCCTGCAGCGGCTGAAGAAGAAGAAGCTGGCGATCAAGGATCGTATCGGCCACCTCGAGGACCGGTTGGTCCCCGACATCATCGCCTGAGCGACCCGGCCGGCGGGTCCGTTCGTCGCCTTGCGTCGAGGGTGGTGATCGGCTATGTCGCCCGCTTTCTCGTGCAACCCCCCGTGAGGGCTCGATGGTCTCGTCCACTCCGCCGGTCGCCGTCATCATGGGCAGCCAGTCCGACTGGGAGACCATGCGCCACGCCGCCGAGACGCTCGATGCGCTCGGCATCGCCCCCGACGACCGCATCGTCTCGGCGCATCGCACGCCGGAGCGCATGTTCGACTTCGCCCGCGGCGCCAAGGCGGCCGGCTTCAGGGTGATCATCGCCGGGGCCGGTGGTGCCGCTCATCTGCCGGGCATGACCGCCGCGCTCACCACGCTGCCGGTCTTCGGCGTTCCGGTGGAGAGCCGGGCCCTGAGGGGCGAAGACAGCCTCCTCTCCATCGTGCAGATGCCCGCCGGCATCCCCGTCGGCACGCTCGCCATCGGCCGCGCCGGCGCCGTCAACGCCGCCCTCCTCGCCGCCGCCGTCCTGGCGCTCACCGACTCCGCGCTCGCCGATCGGCTCGCGGCTTGGCGCGCCCGCCAGACCGAGGCGGTCGCCGACCGGCCGGTCGCCCCCCTCTGAGGCATTCCCGAGGCGCTCCATGACCGATCACGCCGCCCGCCCCGTCCGCACCGTCGGCATGCTCGGCGGCGGCCAGCTCGGTCGCATGATGGCACTCGCCGGCGCCCGGCTCGGCCTGCGCTGCGTGGTGCTCTGCCCGGACCCCGACAGCCCCGCCTTCGAGGTCGCCGCCGGGCACATCGTCGCGCCCTACGAGGACGAGGCCGCCCTCGCCGATCTCGCCGACCGGGTCGACGTGGTCACCTACGAGTTCGAGAACGTGCCGGCCGCGACCGCCGCCTTCCTCGCCGCCCGCCTCCCCGTCCGCCCCGGTCCGCGCTCCCTCGAAGTGTCGCAGGACCGACTCGCCGAGAAGACCTTCCTCGCCGGCCTCGGTATCCCGACCGCCCCCTTCCGCGCCGTCGACACCCTCGCCGATCTCCAGAACGGCCTCGCCGAACTCGGCTATCCCGCGGTGCTGAAGACGCGCCGCTTCGGCTACGACGGCAAGGGACAGGCCAAGATCGGCACGCCGGGCGACGTCGTCGCCGCCTTCGAAGCGATGAAGGGAGCGCCGGCGATCCTCGAGGGCTGGGTGCCCTTCTCCCGCGAGATCTCGGTTCTGACCGCCCGCGGCCTCGACGGCCGCCTCGTCACCTACGACGTGCCCGAGAACGAGCACCGCCAGCACATCCTGAAATTCTCGCGCGTCCCCTCCGGCCTCGCACCCGAGACCGAGGCACAGGCCCGCCGCATCGGCGAGGCGGTCGCCACCGCGCTCGAACACGTCGGCGTCCTCGCCGTCGAGCTCTTCCTGGTCGAGACCGCCGAAGGCGAACGGCTGGTGGCCAACGAGATCGCCCCGCGCGTCCACAATTCCGGCCACTGGACCGAGAGCGCCTGCCTCGTCTCCCAGTTCGAGGCGCACATGCGGGCCGTCGCCGGCCTGCCGCTGGCCGCTCCCGTTCGCCATTCCGACGTCGAGATGGAGAACCTGATCGGCGACGACGCCCGCGATCCCGAACGCTATCTCGGCGAGGCCGGGGCGTCGCTGCATCTCTACGGCAAGACCGAGATCCGGCCGGGCCGCAAGATGGGTCACGTCAACCGCATACGCCCGCGCCCCCGGCCGATCGGCTGAGGCGATCCCGCGGCCGCACCGGCGACGTCCGGAGAAAACGGCGGGGACGGGCGCGCCGGCGGTGGACAGGCGGTTTCGATTCTGCTACGGAACCGCCACTTCGCGAGTGGCACGGAAGGGCCGCTCGGGAGTTCTCGTCTTCGATCGCGGACGCCGACCGGGTTGCCCCGGGGAGCCACCGTCGGGAGGAGAGAGCTCCGATCGAAACACGAACACTCTACTAGATGGGATCGAACGCGTGCAGGTTCTCGTTCGCGACAACAACGTCGACCAGGCTCTCAAGGCGCTCAAGAAGAAGATGCAGCGCGAGGGCATCTTCCGCGAGATGAAGCTCCGCGGTCACTACGAGAAGCCCTCGGAGAAGAAGGCGCGCGAAAAGGCCGAGGCCGTGCGCCGCGCCCGCAAGCTGGCCCGCAAGCGCGCCCAGCGCGAAGGCCTCCTGCCCGGCAAGCCCGCCGCCAAGCGTTGATCGCTCGTCACGCATCGCGAGACGTGAGACGATGGAACCGTGACGCGCCGGCGGGCGCGTGACGGTTTTTCGCTTTTCTCGACCTTGATCGGGATCGCCTCCCGCACGATCCTCCCCCGTGATACGGGAATACGCCGCGCGGTCCCGCAGGAGCCGAAGCCATGTCGCTCGTCGTCGCCGACCCCCGTTCCTCCTCCGCCCCGCGGCGCGTCCTCGCCGCGCTGGCGACGTCGGTGGTCCTCGCCGGTCTCGCCGGCTGCGGTCAGGTGAACAGCGGCTTCGGCGGTGGCGGCACCGGTGGCGGCACGGCGCAGCTCTCCGCCGATGCCGGGGCCGGCTCCCAGGCCAACATCGCCTCGCTCACCGAGGTGATCCAGGCCAACCCGTCCGACCCGAACGCCTACAACATCCGCGGCACCGCCCATGCCCGCGGCGGCGACGTCAAGTCGGCCATCGCCGACTTCGAACAGGCTCTGAGGCTCGACCCGAACTTCCATCAGGCCTGGGCCAACAAGGGGCTGGCCTATCGCCGCATGGGCCGGTTCGATCTCGCCATCGACGCCTATTCGCGCGCCGTCGCCATCAAGCCCGACTACGATTCGGCCCTCGTCGGTCGCGGCGTGGTGCGCCGCCAGCTCGGCCAGATCGACCTCGCGCTCTCCGACTTCTCGGAAGCGATCCGCGTCAATCCCCGCAACCCCGCCGCCTACCACGAGCGGGCGATCACCCGGCAGAGCCAGGGCGACAAGGCCGGGGCGCTCCTCGACTATTCGGCCGCCATCGAACGCGACGCCTCCGCCCCCGAACCGTTCAACGCCCGCGGCATGCTCAAGGTCGAGAACGGCGACCTGCGCGGCGCCCTCGACGATTTCAACGGCGCCCTCAACAACGATCTCTATTTCGGCGAGGCCTGGATCAATCGCGGCATCGTCGAGGAGCAACTCGGCGACCGCAAGGACGCCCTCGCCTCCTGCCAACGCGGCGCCGCCATCGTGCCGACCTCCAAGCTCGGTCAGGATTGCGTCCGCCGCCTCACCGGCGCCCGCTGACGGAGCGCCGCTCGCCATCTCCTCCGCGCCTCGCGCGGCCGCGGTCGCGGCGGCGCGCACCCTCCATCTTCTCCTTCGTGGTCGACGAGACCTCGAGGCGAAAGTGCACATGTTCGCTTCCGTGCTGTCGATTTCTTCACCGCGCCGCCGAGTTCTCGCCGCCGAACCGCCCGGCGTTCTTGTTGACGCCACGATCGTGCCTATCCTCGGTCTCCCGATCGACCGGCGCTTCATCGCGGGCATCGATCGCAGCGGAAGACATCATCGCCGACGCGGCCCGGGATCAGGTGTCCCGCCGACGACGCGATGTCACCCATCGAGAGGGGATCACATGAAGAAGTTTCTCGTCCTCGCCGTCGCCGCGCTCGCCCTCGCCGGCTGCTCGTCGACCTCGCGCACCGACCGCACCCTCGGCGGTGCCGCCATCGGCGCCGGCACCGGCGCCCTGATCGGCGCGGCGACCGGCGGTGGCGCCAATGCGGCGCTGACCGGCGCGGCCATCGGCGGCGTCGCCGGCGCGGTGGTCGGCAACGCCACCACGCCGAAGCACTGCGTCGCCTACGACGACTACGGCCGCCGCTACCGCGTCGCCTGCCCGTGATCGAGACGGAGCGGGGAACCACCCCGCTCGCCTCTCGCCATCCCGAAACGAGAGAGGCCCGCGCTCGTCGCCGAGCGCGGGCCTCTTTCGTTTCGGGATCGTGGCGGGGTCTTCCCGCCCCGCCGATCAGTGGTTGATCGCCTTCAGCACCTCTTCGGTGACCTTCTTGGCGTCGCCGAAGAGCATCATGGTGTTGTCACGGAAGAACAGCTCGTTCTCCACGCCGGCGTAACCGGAGGCCATCGAGCGCTTGATGAACAACACCGTCTTGGCCTTCTCGACGTCGAGGATCGGCATGCCGAAGATCGGCGATTGCGGATCGGTCTTGGCCGCCGGGTTGGTCACGTCGTTGGCGCCGATGACGTAGGCGACGTCGGCCTGACCGAACTCGGAGTTGATGTCCTCGAGCTCGAAGACCTCGTCGTAGGGCACGTTGGCCTCGGCCAGCAGCACGTTCATGTGGCCCGGCATGCGGCCCGCCACCGGATGGATGGCGTACTTGACGTCGACGCCCTCCTTCTTGAGCAGGTCGCACATCTCGCGCAGTGCGTGCTGCGCCTGAGCCACCGCCATGCCGTAGCCGGGAACGATGATCACCTTCTGGGCGTTCTTCATGATGAAGGCCGCGTCGTCCGGCGAACCCTGCTTGACCGGCCGCGCCTCCTTGGCTCCGCCCGCCGGCCCGGCCGTCTCGCCACCGAAGCCGCCGAGGATGACCGAGATGAACGAGCGGTTCATGCCCTTGCACATGATGTAGGAGAGGATCGCGCCCGAGGAGCCGACCAACGCGCCGGTGATGATCAGCGCCGTGTTGCCCAGCGTGAAGCCGATGCCGGCCGCCGCCCAGCCCGAGTAGGAGTTGAGCATCGACACGACCACCGGCATGTCGGCGCCGCCGATGGGGATGATGATCAGGCCGCCGAGCGCCAGCGACACCAGCACGATCAGCCAGAAGACGAAGCGGCTCTCGGTCTGGACCAGCACCACGACCAGCGTGACCAGCAGGATCGCGAGGCCGGCGTTCACCACGTGGCGCATCGGCAGGATGATCGGTTTGCCGCTCATGTTGCCGTTGAGCTTGGCGAAGGCGATGACCGAGCCGGTGAAGGTGATGGCACCGATGGCGACGCCGAGGCTCATTTCGATCAGCGCCTGCCCGTGGATGTGGCCGATCTCGCCGATGCCGAAGGCGCTCGGCGCATAGAGCGCGCCGGCGGCCACGAACACCGCGGCGAGGCCGACGAGGCTGTGGAAGGCCGCGACCAGCTGCGGCATCTCGGTCATCGCGATCTTGCGGGCGGTGTAGGCGCCGATGCCGCCACCGATGCCGAGGCCGGCGAGAATGAGGATCGCCGAGCCGAACGACGGCTTGGCGCCGAGGAGTGTCACCACGATGGCGATGGCCATGCCGACCATGCCGTAGAGGTTGCCCTTGCGCGACGTCGCCGGCGAGGACAGGCCGCGGAGCGACATGATGAACAGCACACCCGAGACGAGATAGAGGGTGGCGGTGATGTTGGCGTTCATGATCACCGCTCCTTCTTCTTGTACATGGCGAGCATGCGGTTGGTGACCAGGAAGCCGCCGAAGATGTTGACGCTCGCCATGACGAGGGCGATGAAGCCGAACACCTTGGCGAAGAGCGTGCCGGACTCGATCATCGGCACCGAGACGGCCAGCAGCGCGCCGACGACGATCACCGACGAGATGGCGTTGGTGACCGACATGAGCGGGGTGTGCAGCGCCGGGGTCACCGACCACACCACGTAGTAGCCGACGAAGATCGCCATGACGAAGATCGACAGGCGGAAGACGAAGGGATCGATCGCCCCGCCGGTGGCGGAGGATACGGCCGCGCCGGCGGCGGCGGCCAGTTGGTCGACGTATGTCTGCGCGGCATGGGCCGCCGCGGCGGCGTCCTGAGCGGCGATCTGGGCGGCCTTGGCCGCCGCGGTCGCCTTCTCGAGCGCCTGGTCCGGAGTGATGTTGGACATGGATGGGCTCCCGTAC
>JAOTSD010000129.1 GCA_030247555.1 Siculibacillus sp.
CGAGGCCGTTGTCGACCGCCTCGACGGCGCGGGTGGCGAGGCGGGCCGGCGGGGCGACGACGACGGGCGTGCCCGCGGCGATCTTCGCCAGCGCCTCGGCGAAGCGACGGCCGTCGGCCGGCGCGGCGAGATCGACGCCGTGGGTGAGCCAGACCACCGAGCCCGGCGGACGACGCTCGGCCGAAGCGCCGAGGCCGGCGAGAAGGTCGAGGCGGGCGTCGGCGCGCGGACGCGGCGCCAGCGTGGCGAGGCGGCGCTTCGCCTCCTCCGGCGAGACCGGTTCGAAGGGCTGGTCGGCGCCGTCGGTGGACGCGACGAGGACCACCGGACGACCGCGACGGGCGGCGCGGTCGAGCCTCGACTCGATGTCGGTGCGCACCGCCTCCCAATCGGTGGCGGCCGGCCAACCGGAATCGACGATCAGCCAGAGCGGCCCGTCGCGGCCGTCGTCGTCGAGGCTCGGGCGCCACACCGGGGCGGCGAGGGCGAGGATCACCAGCGCCGCGAGGGCGAGACGCAGGAAAAGGATCCACCACGGGGTGTGGGCCGGAGTCTCGTCGGGTGGAACGAGGTCGCGCAGCATCGCCGTCGGCGGGAAGTCGCGGACGACCGGCTTCGGCGGCGTGAGGCGCAGGAGCCACCAGATCGCCGGCAGGGCGAGAAGGGCGAGGAGCGCGGCCGGCGCGCCGAAGGCGAGGGGCAGGAGGCCGTTCACGGCGTACCTCCCGCCGGCCGGCCGACGGGGAGCCCGTGGCGTTCGCCGCCGAGCGAGGCGGAGAGCGCCAGCGCCGCTTCCACCGCCGCCCGGTCGGTGGCATGGGTGATCAGCGTCCAGCCGCCGCGGCGGGCGAGATCGGCGAGCGCGGCGCCGTGGGCGGTCCAGCGCCGTTCCCAGGCGCCCTTCAGCGCCTCGGTCCGCGGCACCCGGACGATTTCATCGCTCTCGGGATCGCGGAATTCGAGATGACCGAGGTAGGGCAGGGCGGCCTCGGCCGGGTCGACGACGCGGGCGAGATGCAGGCGGGCGCCACTTCCGGCCAGCGCGGCGAGGCGCGTCTCGAGTGCCGCGAATTCGTCGAGGAAGTCGCCGATCACCACCAGTTCGCAGAACCGGTCGAGGCCGTCGGCGGTGGGAAAGGCGAGCCGCTCGGTGTGGACGGCGAGGGCGGCGGCGAGGCGTTCGGCGACGCGGCGGTGGGTGATCGGCCGCATCACCCCGGGCATGCCGACGCGCTCACCGGCACGGCCGAGCAGGTCGGCGAGCGCCAGCGTCAGCACCACGGCGCGGTCGCGCTTGGTGACCGGTGCGAAGTCCGAGCGCCAATCCATCGACGGCGACAGGTCGGGGGCGAGCCACACGGTGTGGGCCGCCTCCCATTCGCGCTCGCGCACGTAGAGTTGGTCGTCGCGGGCGGAGCGGCGCCAGTCGATGGCGCTCGCCGCCTCGCCGCCGACCAGCGGGCGGTACTGCCAGAAGGCCTCGCCGGAGCCGGCGCGGCGGCGGCCGTGCCAGCCCGACGCCACGGTGGCGGCGACGCGGCGGGCCTCGACCAGAAGGTCGGGCATGGCCTCGGCGAGAGAGCGGGCGGCGACCAGCCGGGCGCGGTCGACCGGCGCCGCGTCCGCGGTCCGCGTCGCGGCGCCGAGGCCGGAGGCGAGACGGGCGGCGAACTGGGCGACGGGTGTGGCCAAAGGGTCGTGTCCCCGATCGAGACTCAGCCGACGAGCGCGGCGGCGCGGGCGACGACGTCGCGCACCGACAGGCCGTCGGCGCGAGCGGCGAAGGTCAGCGCCATGCGGTGCTGCAACACCGGCTCGGCGAGGGCGGCGACGTCGCCGAGATCGGGGGCGAGGCGGCCCTGGATCAGGGCACGGGCGCGCACCGTCAGCATCAGCGCCTGACCGGCGCGCGGACCGGGGCCCCAGGCGACGTGGCGGGCGGGGTGGTCGCGCTCGGCCGGTTCGCCGGCGACCGCCGGCCGGGTCGAGCGGATGAGGGCGAGGATGGCGTCGACCACCCGCTCGCCGACCGGCATCAACCGGACGAGAGCCTGGAGGTCGGTCAGTTCTGCGGCGGTGAGGACCGATCGGGCCTTCGCCTCTTCCGGGCCGGTGGTGGCGGTGAGGATCTTCCGCTCCGCTTCGATCGAGGGATAGTCGACGTCGATCTGCATGAGGAAACGGTCGAGCTGGGCCTCGGGGAGGGGATATGTACCCTCCTGTTCCAGCGGGTTCTGGGTGGCCAGCACGTGGAAGGGGCGCGGCAGGTCGTGGCGGTTGCCGGCGACGGTGACGTGGATCTCCTGCATCGCCTGGAGCAGCGCCGACTGGGTGCGCGGGCTCGCCCGGTTGATCTCGTCGGCCATCAGCAACTGCGCGAAGATCGGGCCGCGGATGAAGCGGAACGAGCGGGCACCATCGGGGGCCTGATCGAGCACCTCGGAGCCGAGGATGTCGGAGGGCATCAGATCGGGGGTGAACTGGACGCGACGGGCGTCGAGGCCGAGGACGATGCCGAGCGTCTCGACGAGGCGCGTCTTGGCGAGACCGGGAACGCCGACGAGCAGGCCGTGGCCGCCGGAGAGCAGGGTGACCAAGGTGCGCTCGACGACGCTCTCCTGACCATAGATCACCTCGCCGATCGCCGCGCGCACCGCCGCCAGCCTCTCGATCGCCCGTTCCACCCGTTCGACCACGTCGGTCGGCGTCGTCCCACTCGTCGTCTCGATCATGCCGTCGTCTTCGTCTCGGTCGGGCGCGGGCCCGGGAAGGGCGGGCGCGGTCTTTCGCGTCGTCGGCGAGTTTGACAGGATAAGCTGGGAAGCGCATCCCGAAACCGTCGGCGGTGCGGGGAAGTGAACGGCCGCGATCGGGCGGAAGCGAGGCGATGGACGAGACCGGAGACGATCGTCGGATGCCGGCGGGCGCAGGGCTGGCGAGCCTGATGGCGAAGCTCGGCGGCGTCTCCGAGGGACGCGGGCCGGCGCCGGTCGAGCGCTGGGACCCGCCGTTCTGCGGCGACATCGACATGCGCATCGCCAGCGACGGCACCTGGTACTACGCCGGAACGCCGATCGGCCGGGAGGCGATGGTGCGCCTGTTCGCCTCGGTGCTGCGGCGCGACGAGGACGGCAAGACCCATCTCGTCACCCCTGTGGAGAAATGCGGCATCACCGTCGACGACGTCGCCTTCATCGCGGTGGAGATGCGGGTCGAGGGCGAGGGGCGCGACCGTGTGATCGGCTTGCGCACCAACGTCGGCGACCGGCTGGTGGTCGACGCGGATCATCCGCTGCGGTTCGAGATCGACCCGGCGAACGGCGGGCTCAAGCCCTACGTGAGAGTGCGCGGCCGGCTCGAGGCGCGTTTGGCGCGGCCGGTGCTCTACGAGTTGGCGGCGCTCGGCGAGACCGAGGCGATCGACGGACGCGACTGGTTCGGGGTCAGAAGTTCGGGGCGGTTCTTCGCCATGGTGCCGGCGGACGAGATCGAGGCGATCGAATGATGCGTCGGGACGATTTCCGGGCGGAGGCCTTCGTCGAGCGGGTGCGGCCCCATTTCGTCGCCGATCCGCTCGCCGTGCCCTTCGACGCCGGCGGTTCCGACCTCACGCTCAATCCGAGCTTCGCGGCGCAGATGCTGGGCCGGCGGCTCAAGGACGCGGCGGTGCTGATCGGCCTCGTCGAGGTGGCAGGGGAAACGCGGGTGATCCTCACCCAGCGCACCGAGCACCTCGCCGCGCATGCCGGGCAGGTCGCCTTTCCCGGCGGCAAGATCGACGCCGACGACGGTTCGGCGATCGTCACGGCGCTGCGTGAGGCGGAAGAGGAGATCGGGCTCGATCGGGCGAACGTCGAGCCGGTCGGCTGCCTGCCGCCCTATGCCTCGGGATCGGGCTACCGTATCGTTCCGGTGATCGCCCATGTCCGGCCGGGGCTCGACTACGCGCCGAACCCGCACGAAGTGGCGGACGTCTTCGAGGTGCCGCTCTCCTTCCTGATGACCGGCTCGAACCATCGGGTGGGGAGCCGGGTGTGGAACGGGCGGACCGGATATTTCTATGAAATGCCCTACGGCGAGCGCTATATCTGGGGCGTGACGGCCGGCATCATCCGGCAGATCTGGGAACGGGCCTATGGTCGTGGCGAGGAAGCGATCGCCGGGCCCTGACCGGAAACCGCTTCGGAGAGTGACATGATCCGTCTGATCGTCATCGAGGTGGCGCTGTTCCTCGCACCGTTCCTCGTCTTCGCGGCGTTCTTGGTGGCACGCCGCCGGGCGCTGTCCGTCGGGCTCTTCCGCGAGGAGGCACCGATGATCGAGCTCGCCGTCGGCGGGCTCGTGCTGGTGGTCTTCTCGCTGATCGCCCTCGCCACCTTCCACGACGGAACCGCCGCGGGCACCTACGTGCCCGACCGGTTCGAGAACGGCCGGTTGGTGCCGGGGCGGATACAGTGACGCCGATCACCGCGCCGATGCTCTCGCTCTCGGCCTGCGACTGGCTGACGGCGGCCTCGCTCTCCCGGCTCTTCGCCGCGATCGAGCGCGACGGCGACACCTGCTGGGTGGTCGGCGGTGCGGTGCGCAATTCACTGCTCGGCCTGCCGGTCACCGACGTCGACGTCGCCACCACGGCGCTGCCCGAGGTGGTGACGAAGCGAGCGCAGGCCGCCGGGCTGAAACCGGTGCCGACCGGTATCGATCACGGCACCGTCACGGTGGTGGTCGACGGCCACCCCTACGAGGTGACGACGCTGCGGCAGGACATCGAGACGCACGGCCGCCACGCCACGGTGGTCTTCGGTCGCGACTGGCGGGCGGACGCGCACCGGCGCGACTTCACCATGAACGCCCTCTACGCCTCGCTCGACGGCGAGGTGCACGATTTCGTCGGCGGCGTCGCCGACTGCCTCGCCCGCCGGGTGCGCTTCATCGGCGATCCGGCGGCGCGCATCGGCGAGGACTATCTGCGCATCCTGCGCTTCTTCCGCTTCCACGCCGCCTATGGGCAGGGGACGCTCGATCCCGGCGGATTGCACGCCGCGATCGTCGGCCGGTCGGGGCTCGACGGGCTGTCGGCCGAGCGGCTCGGGCAGGAGATGCTGAAGCTGGTGGTGGCGGGCGGAGCACCGGCGACGGTCGCGGCGATGAGCGATTGCGGCATCCTGCAGAGGGTGATCGGGCGGGCGGCCGATCTCGCCGGCTTCGCCGGGCTGCACAGGCTCGCCGCGGCGACGGAGCGCCCGGCGCGCTCGAAGGACGACGCACCCCTCTTCTTGGCGGCGCTCGGTGCCTGGACGGAGGGAGACGCGGTCGGGCTCGGCCCGCGGCTGCGCCTTTCCAACAAAGCGACGGGCGGATGGCGGCGGCGGTGGCCTTCTCGCGGCGGGTGCCGCGAACCCTCGACGATCGCGGCGCGCGCCGGCTCCTCCACGCGGTCGGAGCGGAGACCTTCGGCGACGGCATGGCGCTGGCGGCGGTGCGCGGGCGGATCGGTGCCGACGTGGTGGTGGCCCATCGCGACCTGCCGGCGAGATGGATCCCGCCGCGGTCGCCGGTCGGCGGGCGGGACCTCGTCCGCTTCGGGCTCGGTGGTGGTCCGCGGGTCGGCCGACTGCTGGCCGAGGCGGAAGCGGAGTGGGTGGAGAGCGACTTCACTCTCGACCGCGAGGCGCTGCTCGCCTTCCTCGCGCGGCGAATCGAGGAATGAGTCCAATTCGAACGATCCGGTGAGGCCCGGCTTAAATCGGTGCGTGTATCTCCGATGCGATCAGATCGGGGAACCGCGCCATGGGGCCGAATTCCGTCACCATCGAGGAGATCGACCGGGCGATCGACGCCCGGGCGTTCCCGCCGACCTTCCCGCCCCGGCTCGAGGCCCGCTACGAGCAGGATCAGGGCGCGGTGCGGCAGCGGCGTCTGTCGCTCGCCGCCTTCTGGTTCGCGGTCTGCTACGGGCTCTTCCTCGGCATCGACGCGCGGCTGGTCGCCGACGTCTATTTCACCTCCGCCTTCGTCCATCTGGCGGTGATGGTGCCGCTCGGCTTCGGGGTGGCGCTGGTCGCCGCCCACGTCGGCACACCCTGGCTGCGCGAGGGAACCTCGGCGGCGCTGACGGTGGTGTCGGTCGC
>JAOTSD010000130.1 GCA_030247555.1 Siculibacillus sp.
GGGATCCGGTGCTGCGCGGCCTGATCCACGTCGCCGAGCCCTGGGACATCGGCCCCGGCGGCTACAGGCTCGGCGCCTTCCCGGCCAACTGGGGTGAGTGGAACGACCGCTGGCGCGACTGCATGCGTCGCTTCTGGCGCGGCGACGAGGGGTTGATCGGCGAGGTGGCGACCCGCTTCGCCGGGTCCGGCGACGTCTTCGGCGGCGGCCGGCGGCGGCGGCTCTCCGACTCGGTCAACTTCATCACCGCCCACGACGGCTTCACCCTCGCCGACCTCGTCTCCTATTCGGTGAAGCACAACCGGGCGAACGGCGAGGACGACCGCGACGGCACCGACGCCAATCATTCCTGGAACCACGGCGCGGAGGGGCCGACCGACGATCCGGCGATCCGCGGAGCGCGGGCGCGCGACGTCCGGGCGCTCCTCGCCACGTTGATCACCTCGCGCGGCACGCCGATGCTGTCGATGGGCGACGAACTCGGGCGTAGCCAAGGCGGCAACAACAACGCCTATGCCCAGGACAATCAGATCTCCTGGCTCGACTGGAGCCGCGGCGACACGGAACTCTCGGTCTTCGTGGCGCGGGCGATCGCGCTCCGGCGGGCGCATCCGGCGTTGACCGACGACCGACCGCTGACCGGTGAACCGGTCGGCGACAGCGGCCTGCCGGACGTCGAATGGACGACCGTCGCGGGCACCCGCTTCAGCGACGCCGACTGGCACGACCCGGAGAACTTCCGCATCGCCGCGATCTTCGCGGCGCAGGGCGACGACGGCGCGGTCGACCGGGTGGCGGTGGTCCTGTCGCCCGACCCGCGGGTGGCGGTGTTCGTGCCGCCGCCGGCGCGCCCGGGACATCGCTGGCGGCTGGTGCTGGACAGCGCCCATCCGCTCAGGGTGACCTCGACCGGCTCGAAGTTCGCCATCGACGGACGATCCGTCACCGTGGTGGTGGAGGAGCCGATCCCGGAAGAGGCGCGGGCGAAGCCGGTCGACGGGCGCGGCCTCGACAAGCTGGCGCGCGCCGCCGGCATATCGCCCGACTGGTGGGACCTCTCCGGCGGCGTCACCCGGGTCGGCGACGACACCAAGCGGGCGATCCTGACCGCGATGGGGCTTCCGGCCGGCTCGGTCGGAGAGGCGCGCGACAGCCTCGACCTGCTGCTCTCCGAGACCAGCGACCGGCCGCTGCCGCTCGCCCACACGATCTTCGAGGGCCGGCCGTTCGAGTTGCCGCTCGGGCCCGGTCCCTCGCGCGGCTTCCGCTCGCTGACGTTGACGATCGAAACCGAGGCGGGCGAGACACGGGTGCTGACGGTGCAGCCGGGGGAGGGGCGTGTCGAACGCCACACCACCCGCGACGGCCGTATGGTGATGCGCCGCTTCGTGCGTCTGCCCGAATTGCCGGCCGGTCGTCACCGCATCCGCCTCGATCGGCCGGAGATCGGCTGCGCCCTCACGGTGGCACCGGCGACCTGCCATCTGCCGGCGGCGCTGGAGTGGGGCGGGCGGCGCTTCGGCCTCGCCGGCCATCTCTATTCGTGGCGCCACGACGGCGATCAGGGGATCGGCGACTTCACCACGCTGCGTCAGATGGGCGTGGCGGCGGCGGGCGTCGGCGCGGTGACGCTCGGCATCAATCCGGTCCATGCGCTCTTCCCCGAGGATCGGGAGCGGGCGAGCCCCTATTCGCCCTCCGATCGGCGCTTCCTCGATCCGATCTACATCGACGTGACGCGTCTGCCGGCGGCGCTCCAGGTCGGGCTCGGGGCCGAAGCGGTTCGCACCGCGCTCGAGTTCCCGCGGCTGGCGCGGCTCGACCACGTCGATCACGTCGGAGTGTGGGCGGCGAAGACGGCGGTGCTGCGCGCCGCCTTCGCGACCTTCCGCACCCTCGCGGCGGAACGGCCGGACGATCCGCTGGTCTCGGATTTCGCCGCTTTCCGCGCCGCGGGCGGCGAGGGGCTCACCCGCTTCGCCACCTTCGAGGCGATCACCGCGGTGACCGGGGTCACCTCGGCGAGCGGCTTCCCGGTGGATCTCGCCACGGCGGAAGCTTCCGGCGTCGTGGCGTTCGCCGCCAAGCACGAACGCGCCGTCGCCTGGTCGATGTTCCTGCAATGGCTCGCCGCCCGGCAGATGGCGGAGGCGGCCCGGCGGTCGCGCGACGCCGGGCTCACGCTCGGCTTCTATCGCGACCTCGCCGTCGGCTGCGCACCGGACGGGGCTGAGGCCTGGGGGGCAGGGGGCGGCCTGATGCGCTTCGTCTCGGTCGGCGCGCCGCCCGACCCCTTCGCCCTCGACGGGCAGGTGTGGTCGCTGCCGCCGCCGAACCCGATCGAATGGGCGCGGACGGGTTTTGCTCCCTTCGCCGAACTGGTGCGGGCCAACATGGCCCATGCCGGGGCGTTGCGGATCGATCACGTGCTCGGCCTGCGCCGGCTCTTCGTCGTGCCCGACGGGATGCGGGGGGCGGAGGGTGCCTATGTCGACATGCCGTTCGAGGATCTCCTCGGGCAACTGACGTTGGAGAGCCGTCGGGCGGAATGCGTCGTCGTCGGCGAGGATCTCGGCACCGTACCGCACGGCTTTCGCGAGCGCATGGGCGAGGCGCGGGTGCTCTCCTATCAGGTGCTGTGGTTCGAGCACGAGGGTCGGAACTTCAAGCCGCCGGAACACTATCCGCCGCTCGGCGCGGCCTGCGTCTCCACCCACGACCTGCCGACGCTGGCGGGGTGGTGGCAGGCGAGCGACATCGCCGAGCGCGAGGCGCTGGGTCTGCTTCCCGCCGACGAGGGGCTGCGTCAGAGCGCGGCGCGCGTGAAGGAACGGCGCATCCTCCTCGGGACGCTGGTGCGGGCCGGGCTGCTCGACGATCGCTGGAGCGAGGATCCGCTGCCCGAGACCTTGCCGGACGAAGTGGCGGTGGCGGTCCACGCATGGTTGGCACGAGCGGCTTCGGCGCTCGCTCTCGTCCAGGTCGACGACCTCGCCGGCGAAGTGGAGAGGCTCAATCTACCGGGCACCGACCGCGAGCGCCCGAACTGGCGGCGGCGCCTGCACCCGAGCGTCGCCGAACTCCTCACCCTGCCGATGGCGCGGGCGATCCTCGACGGTTTTTCGGCGCGGCGACCGGAGGGCGGCCGGGACGCCGGATGAGCGCCCACCGTTTCGGCGGACGGTGGCGCGTTTCCGGGCTTCCTGTCGTGGTCGGAGGCTGACAAGATCCCCGAAGCGCGGATGCGTCGCGGCGGGTGCGACGAAACGGAAGGGTCGCGGGCGTGTTCACCAGTGAGGAATGGATGGCGATCGCGCTGTCGCTGAAGGTCGGGAGCATCGCCACGATCGCGGCGCTGCCGGTGGCGGTGGCGGTCGCCTGGGTTCTGGCTCGGCGCGACTTCTGGGGAAAGTCGCTCCTCGACGGTCTCGTCCATCTGCCGCTGGTTCTGCCGCCGGTGGTCACCGGCTATGCCCTCCTCGTGCTCTTCGGCCGGCGCGGCGTCTTCGGCGCTTTTCTCGCCGACCATCTCGGCATCGTCTTCTCCTTCCGTTGGACCGGCGCGGCGCTGGCGGCCGGGGTCATGGGCTTCCCGCTGATGGTGCGGGCGATCCGCCTGTCGATCGAAGCGATCGACGTCAGGATCGAGCAGGCGGCGGCGACGCTCGGCGCGCCGCCGATCTGGGTCTTCGCGACGGTCACCCTGCCGTTGGCGCTGCGCGGCATCGCCGCCGGGGCGGTGCTCGCCTTCGCCAAGGCGCTCGGCGAATTCGGCGCGACGATCACCTTCGTTTCAAACATTCCCGGCCAGACCCAAACCATCCCGGCCGCGATCTACACCTACACCCAGACGCCGGGCGGCGAGGCGGGGGCGCTGAAGCTGTCGCTGGTCGCCGCCGCGATCGCGCTCGGCGCTTTGATCATCTCCGAGGTCTCGGTCCGCCGGGCGCGCCACGGGGCGACGGCATGATCTCGGTGGCGGTGAAGCTGTCGCGCGGCGATTTCGCACTCGACGTCGCCTTCGAGGGCGGCGGCGGGGTCACCGGCCTCTTCGGCCCCTCTGGTTGCGGCAAGACCACGGTGATCCGGTTGATCGCCGGGTTGGAGCGGCCGGACGCGGGGCGCATCGCCCTCGGCGAGCGGGTGCTGGTCGACACGGCTGCGGGCATCCGGCTGGCGCCGCATCGCCGCCGCATCGGCCTCGTCTTCCAAGACGCCCAGCTCTTCCCGCATCTCGACGTGGCGACCAACCTCGCCTACGGCCGCCACTTCACTCCGAAGGCGCTGCGGCGGGTCGAGCGACGGGCGGTGATCGAGGTGCTCGGCATCGGCCATCTCCTCACGCGCCGCCCGGGGACCCTGTCGGGGGGCGAGAAGCAACGGGTGGCGATCGGCCGGGCGCTGCTGATGTCGCCCGACCTGCTGTTGATGGACGAGCCGCTCGCCGCTCTCGACGACCAGCGCAAGCTCGAGATCCTGCCATTCATCGAGCGACTGCGCGACGAGTTCGCCATCCCGATCGTCTATGTCTCCCATTCGGTCGAGGAGGTGGCGCGCCTCGCTTCGACCGTGGTGCGGCTCGATCACGGGCGGGTGGCGCGGATCGGCACGCCGGCCGAGGTGCTGGCGCCGACGGCGCTGGTCTCGACCACCGGGCGTTTCGAAGCGATCTCGGTCCTGACCGGCCGGGTCGGCCGACTCGATCATGACTACGGGGTCTCCATCGTCGAGCATCCGGCGGGGCGGATCATCGTGCCGGGTCTGCTGCCGACGGAAGGGGCGGAGGTCCGGATCGCCGTCAAGGCGACCGAGGTGACGCTGTCGCTCGGTCACGGCGATCGCAGCAGCGTGCGCACCGCTCTCGCCGGCCGGGTGGTCAGGGTCGACACCGATCACGGACCTTTCGCGCTGGTGACGCTCGAACTCGCCGGCGGCGATCGGCTCCACGCCTATGCGACGCGGCTCGCGGTCGACGATCTCGGGCTCGACGCCGGCGACGAGGTGAGGGCGTTGGTCAAGGCGGTGTCGATCGACGAGCGCTCCGTGCCGGGACTGCGGCTCGTGGCGGAGTGATCCTCACCGCTCGGGCAGCGGCGCGTCGAGATCGGCGAAGCGGGGCTCGAGCGTCGCGAATTCGTCGGCGATCGCCGCGCGGGTGCGCGCCTCGATGCGACGGAAGGCGGCGACGACCTCGAAGCCGAGATCGGTGAGATGCGCGCCACCACCTCCGGCGCCGCCCGAAGCGGTCGTCACCAGCGGCTCCGTGAAGATGCGGTTGGCCTCGTCGATCAGCAACCAGGCTCGGCGATAGCTCATGCCCATGCGGCGGCCGGCGGCGGTGATCGAGCCGGTGGAGGCGACGGCCTCGAGCAGATCGATCTTGCCGGGCCCGAGCTTGTGACCGGCACCGAGCACCAGCCGCAACCGGAGGCGGGCGCGGGCGAGGTGGCCCTCGCCGGGTTCGACGGTGGCGGTCGGGTGAAGGTGGGCGACGGTTTCCGACACGGTCGAGGTCCTGCTGGGTGGGTCACGGTTCGGGGTCGACCGTAACATCGCTCGATCGTCGGCCGAAGGCGCAAAGAGACGGATAGGGGGGCGTATTCAAGGTGGGGTGTCTTTCGCGCGCTCGGCGGGTGAGTCACCGGACCGAGGTGGGGCGGGGAGCCTCGCCGCCCCATCCGGCCCCGACGATGTCCTCAGCCTCCCCCCGCCCGTCATCCCCGGGCTCGACCTGGGGATCCATCGGCGGGTCCGCGAGGAGGCGACTCCGCTGGGTTGCCGGGTCGAGCCCGGCAATGGCGGAGGAGAGGTGGGCGGTCCCATTGGGCGGCGGCTGGGGGCGGAAGTCGGTGGTGTGGCGGAGGTCGGCGGGTCCGTTTTCGGCCCACCCGAAATGTCGAAGGGCGGACCTCGCGACCCGCCCTTCGACTATCTCGCCTGTCGCCTGCAATCAGTCCCAGTCGTCGTCGTTCAGTGCTGCTTCTGGTCTACGCACCGGCTTCAGCAGCACGTGCTTCTTCTTGCCCTGGGAGAGCTTGATCACGCCGTCGACGAGGTCGGCGGTCGAGAGCGTCATCCGCTCGCCG